>CAMYWZ010000155.1 GCA_947302945.1 uncultured Bacillota bacterium | reverse complement strand
TCTTCTGGCCGGTATCCACGCAGAGATCAGTATGACCAGCAGGCTGAGAGCAGCTGCGATAACAAGACCGAGCGGGCTTATGACAAGCTTCATTTCAACGCTGTTTCCGGAAGAAAACGACCTGAAGGAATCCCTGAGCAGATAAAGAGTCGTTCCTATGCCTGCGCAGCCTATGATAAGGCCGATGGGAATGCCTATGCCTCCAAGCAGAAGAGCTTCGTACAGAACGCTGCTTAATAGCTGCTTTTTGGTAGCACCCACGGATTTGAGTATTCCGAACTGCTTTGTCCTTTCAGCAAGAGAGATGGAGAAGGAATTATAGATCAGCGAGATGGATCCGAAAGCTATCATGAGCGCAAGTATTGCGGCAAGGCTGTAGATGACCTGCTGTATGCGGCCGTTTCTTACCGTGCCCTTCATGTTTAAAAGATCGCTGTGGATGCTGCAGCCGGAGATGTACTGATCAGAACCGGAAATGCCTCTTGTCCTTTGGAATTCGTAAGCCTGCGACGGGTGCTTCAGCGTCGCGAAGCTTCCCATGAGTTTCCCTTCTGATCCCACAGTCAGAACTATGTATCCAGGCGTCGAGTAATCGATTATGCTGCTGTCAAGGCGGTTGTAAATGCCGACTACGGTGTAAGAACGTTCTGCAGTATCAACTATCTTTTCGCCTTCTGTGATGGGCTCAAGTCCAAGTTCATTCCCGTCAGCGTCAACTCTTGTTCCGACAGAAACATTTATTATGTTACCTCTTCCGAGATCCAGATCTCCAATGTACTGCCCCATGTTATGAGGTATTATGATCTCGTTTTCGTTCTCCGGCAGCCTTCCGCGGCTGATGTTGACTGAGACCATGTCATAAAACTCTTCGGTTATGGATGTCACAAAGAGATACTGACCGTAGGTCCTTCCGGATCCTGTATCTATTACACCTACAGAGTTCCAGCTTACGATATCCGTGACTTCCGCATCGGCCTTGAGCTTTTCGAGCTTCTCTTCGTCCATGCCGGAAAAGTACACTTCCCAGCGTCCGCTGTTGGATATCTCATTTCTGACAAGGTACTGCACTCCGCTGTATGCCCCTTCTATGACAGCTGTGAGGAGTCCCATCGAGAGGATTATGCCTATTATCGTTACGAGAGTCCTGGCTTTATTGGATCCCAGGGACTTTCGCGTGTATTTTCTGAATATGTTCATATCATTACCCCGAATAATGCTGAAAACCGCAGATCTAAGCCTTCTTTCCCCTGATGACTTCGTCCCTGACTATGCGTCCGTCTTCGATCGCTATGATGCGGTCGGCCTGCAGTGCTATGTTTTCATCGTGAGTTATGATGATCAGCGTCTGTCCGTACTTTTTGTTCGACATGCGGAGAAGTTCGACTATCTCCTGGCTGTTTTTCGAGTCGAGGTTTCCTGTGGGCTCGTCGGCAAGCACGACCGCCGGGGCGTTCATGAGCGCCCTACCGATCGATACGCGCTGCTGCTGGCCGCCTGATAGCTGATTTGGAAGGTTTTTCGTCCTGTCCGTGAGCTTGAGAGTCTCGAGGAGCTCGCTGAGCCTGTCCTGGTTGACTTCCCTGCCGTCCATGAGGACCGGGAGAGTCATGTTCTCGACTACGTTGAGCACCGGGATGAGATTGTAGAACTGGTAGATCAGGCCTACCTGCCTGCGTCTGAAGATCGCAAGCTGCTCTTCATCCTGAGCGTAGACGTCCTGCCCGTCCATCCAGACCTTGCCCGACGTGGGCCTGTCAACGCCGCCTATGATGTGCAGAAGCGTTGATTTTCCTGAGCCGGAAGGCCCTATGATCGCGAGGAATTCGCCCTTCTCGACCGAGAACGAAACGTCGTCGAGCGCCTTTACCTGAGTACTGCCTTCACCGTACGTCTTGGGGAGATTTTCGATCCTGAGTATTTCCATGAACAATACCTCCTTTTGCACAATTACCCTTTTGTACTTCCAGTATAAAAAAACAAGGTGACACTTAAGTGACACCTTAGAAAAAATATGCGGTCCCCCTTAATGTCACCCGAGTCATACTATTTTATTTGAATTATTGCGAGCAAAATAGAAAAGTATTCATCCTAAAACGATATCTTATTATCACACGATCGTTTTGTAGAACTTAATAGTGAAGACTGCGCCGCCTTCGGGGGCGTTAGAGGCGGTGATGGTGCCGTTCTGGCGGACTATGATCGCACGGCTTAGTGCAAGGCCGATGCCTATGCTGCTTTCGGAGCTGTTGCTGCCTCTGTAGAAGCGTTCGAAAAGATGCGGTATGTCGGAGGGGTCGAAGCCTGAGCCGCTGTCGCGGACTTCGATCTGTGTAAACAGAGGAGTTTCAAGGGCTTCGATCACTATGTGTCCGCCTTCGGGAGTGTGCTCCATGCAGTTTTTGATAAGATTTCCGATAGCTTCGGAAGTCCATGAGATGTCGCCGATGAAGACTTCGTCCTGAGCATTGACTTCAAGCAATACGCCTTTGAGCTCGAGCGGTATGAGGAAAGGCGAAGCGGCCTTGTCGATAAGCTCTCTGACGCGGACTTCATCCTGCCTGAAAGTGACTGTGTCGGCATCCAGTTTGGAGATCTTAAGAAGAGTCTCGGTGAGCCAGTGGAGCCTTTCGAGCTGCTTTTTAAGCTCCCTGACAAGTTCCAGACGCTTTTCATAGCTGATATCCGCGTCCGAAAGCAGAGACAGCTGAAGGCTCATGGAAGTAATGGGAGTGCGCATCTGGTGGAACATGTCCGCTATCGCGTCGGAAAGCATTATCTTTTCCGACGCCAGCTGATCAGTGCGTTCCTTTAAGGCCGCAGTCATCTTTCGCACCTGGCTGCTTAGAATGGCGAGCTCGCCTTCGTCGCTGCCGGAGATGAAAAGCTCTTCCTGGCCGTGCAGGATACGGTCTATGCAGTCGGAAACTTCCGAGATCTTCCTGTATCGCTTTTGCAGATACGCAATGTTGAGCCAGATAAGCGCGCATCCGCAGCATAAAACGATCAGCGCCGCGGTAAAGCCGGATAAGACAGCAGCAAGAACTGCCGCAGCAAAAACTACGGCAAACGAGATGACTATGTGGTCGCGTATTTCTTTGTTGCGGAAAAGCCCTTTCATCAGTCCAACCTGTACCCGAGGCCCCTGACCGTTCTTATGATGACAGGTTCGGCCGGGACGTCCTCGATCTTTTCCCTGAGCCTTTTAATATAGACTGTAAGTGTGTTGTCGTTGACGTAGTCGCCGGCGATGTCCCAGATGTTTTCAAGAAGCTGCTCCCTTGTGAGTATCCGCCCGCGGTTATCCACGAACATGACTAGGAGCTTGTATTCAAGAGCCGAAAGGCTCAGCGGAGCGCCGTTTTTGAGGACTTCCGCCCTCTCGGTGTCGACCGATACTCCGCCGGGAAGAATCACAACTGACGAGCCTTTTTCGTAATGACGCAGGACGTTTTTGATCCTCGACAGAAGTTCTCTGGGCCTGAAAGGCTTCAGAACGTAGTCGTCCGCACCCATATCCAGACCCTTGACGACGCTGTCTTCGTCAGACCTTGCCGTAAGGAAGATGACCGGAAGCTTGTACATGCGGGCAGCGCGGCACACAGAAAAACCGCTGCCGTCCGAAAGGCCTACGTCAAGGAGCAGGAGATCCGGCTTTGCCGACGCCAGGAGCTCCATTGCTTTCCGCTCTCCCGCAGCGCTTGCCACCGAAAAACCTTCGCTTTCCAGAAACTCCGTCAGCGACTTTACTATCGCGTTATCATCTTCAACAAGCAGTATCTTATCCATACCGCCATTATACCACCAAACATCCATCATGTCATCCGGCACCATCAGGGACGGTTCTCCACGGTGCCAAAACAGCCGCATCCCTGACTCGGGTGACATTAAGGGGGACCGCTGGCTTTCGCCTGAGTGAAAGCC
>CAMYWZ010000154.1 GCA_947302945.1 uncultured Bacillota bacterium | reverse complement strand
GCTGAGGCTTCACGGTGATATCAACGTCGCGTCCCACGCTTACGCCTTTATAGGCAAGCTCCAGCCGCAGGCTGACATCGCGTTCTTCCTCAGTTCTTTCAAGCTGGTCCGGCCTCTCCGTGGGAAAGCTGCGTTTATAGAGCCGGCTCCCGGCAAACACCAGAACACCGCACAGGATAAGCGCAGCAGCAATAAAAGCACAGCGCCGCGAAACCATTTTCGCCCTGTTGTCAAGATCCTCGCCCTTAAAGGCAAGCCAGCTGTTATCAGCGGCTGCGCCTAAAGCTCTATCCTTGTTATCTTTATGCCCCAGAGCAGAGCGCAGACGATCAATAAAAGACACAGAGTCATCACCACCCTTCCGGCAGCGGTCTCGTAGAGCACCGCCACATAGCTGTAGTTTATGAGGTTAAGCATGCTCAGCACCGCAAGGGGCATGCCTGTAAGAAGCAGGACATCTGTCTTTTTCTGCGATATGAGCATGCGCGTCTCCTCCGCGAAGGATATCCTGTCGATCAGCAGCTGGGCGCTTCGCCTGCACACATCCTCAAGGTCTCCTCCGCAAAGCTGGCAGGTGCGGTATGCGGAAGCAAACTGGGCTATCTCGCGCACTCCGCTGCGCCTTCCAAGCGAAGCCAGCATGGCTCCTATGTCCGCGTGAGTCTGCCTGTAGCGTCTGCAGATCAGACTGATCTCCCTGGAAATATCGCTGTCCACGCCATGGGAGCTTTTCAGCGACTCCGCAGCGAATTCAAGGGCTGCGGGCATCTGCCTTCCTGCGGCAGCCGCACCCGAGACCGAATATAGCACATCCATAAAGCCCGAAAGCAGCCCGCCCCTTCGTTTTTCCGCCAGCCATGTCTCATAAAGCCTCTTAAGGGGAAGCGACAGGATAAAGATCACGGCGCATGCGGGGAGGGACCTGTAGAACAGCATCCCAAGAACGCATGACACCGCCGCGCAGACCGCAAAATACCCTGCGGCCTGCCTCACCGTAAGCCTGCATTCGCGGTAATCAGTCAGCCCCTCCCCGGAGTTCGAGCTTTTCCCTGCGGGCAAGCTCTTTGCCTGTAGGCAGAAGACCTTCTCCCGGAACATATTTATAAAGCTGCGAAAGAACGATCTGTCCATCCCTGATTCCCAAAACCTCTGATATCTCCATAACCCGCCTGTGGCCGTCGTCGGTCCTTGCGAGGTGCACGAATATGTCTATGGTCTGCGCTATCTGGCCGCGCACAGCCTCCAGCGGAAAGTCCTGCCCGGAAAGGAACATGGTCTCCAGCCGCGCAAGCATTCCCTGCGCCGAATTCGAGTGCCCTGTGCTGAGCGAGCCATCGTGGCCGGTAGACATGGCCGCCAGCATATCGACCACCTCCGCGCCCCTGACCTCGCCGACTATCACCCTGTCCGGGCGCATCCTCAGGCTGGTCCTGATAAGGTCCCTGATGCTTACCGCGCCTCTTCCCTGCGCGTTTGCGCTTTTCGCCTCCATGCGGACAAGGTCTTCATGGCCGCGTATCTGAAGCTCCGCGCTGTCTTCAATGACTATGACTCTCTCCCCCGGCGGGATGCAGTCCGAAAGCACGTTAAGGAACGTGGTCTTTCCCGAACTGGTGCCTCCGCAGACGAAGATGTTGTATCTTGCCCGCACCAGCCTTGCCAGAAGCTCCGCCGCGTCCTTTGAGATATCGCCCTGAGCGACGAGGTCTTCCATGCTCATGCGGCTCTTGTTGAACTTTCTTATGGTAAGTATGGGTCCGCCTATAGCGATGTTCGCAGCCACCGCGTTGATGCGCGAACCGTCCGAAAGCCTCGCGTCAACTATGGGATTCAGATCGTTCATCTCCCTGCCCACGCCTGCCGCAAGGCGCTGTATCACCTGTTCCAGCTGGCGGGACGTTTCAAAGCTGACGTCCGCCTTTTCTATGCCGCTTCCGCGTTCGACGAAGACTGCCCCCGGCCCGTTGACCATGATCTCGGTAACTGCAGGGTCGTCTGCCAGATCCTGAAGTATCTCCAGCTCGCAGCGAAGCGTGCAGTAAACGAGTCTTTCGGTCTTTACGAGCGCTCTGAATGCCGAAGCCGCGTCAGCCCGGCCGCTCCTTACCATCTCCGAAAACTCCAGGGCGCATTCTCTGCGGCAGAGCCTTTCACCTCTTCCTCGTCAGCCGACGGACCGAGACTGGACCGGACCCTGTCCGCAGCTGAAAGGACCGATATTTCAGCCTTTTTCGATCTGCTGCGCAAGCGCCCTTACCTCCGATCCGAACTGGCCGTAGATGTCCTCTGTCCCGAACTCGTCCAAAAGAGGCCTGAATTCGAAGACTCTGTCCCTTATGCCCCCGAGGTGGTCCGAAAGCGCCTGCGAGAGCGCCCATCTCTCCTGCTGCCATCCGAAGCAGACGACGGCGTTGTCGCAGATGTCAAGGAGGT
The DNA here is from genome assembly GCA_947302945.1 of uncultured Bacillota bacterium. GTDB lineage: Bacteria > Bacillota > Clostridia > Peptostreptococcales > Anaerovoracaceae > RUG13409. The sequence continues at coordinate 1,508 of CAMYWZ010000154.1, read as the reverse complement.
CCATGGCTCCCGACCAGCAGAACGGTATGTCCGCGACTATGCGCTCAAAGCATCCGGACAGCCTGTCTGCAAGCGCGCAGGCTCCGCTGCTGTCGATAAAGCTGAGCGGGTTTATGATGCCGTCCGACCCGAGGAAAAACAGCCCCTCGCTGTCCTGCGCAAAAATCCCGTCCTTTACCTTCTCCTCTTCTCCGTAGACAAGAGAGTAGATCTTCTGCAGACTGTCACCCGCGGAAAGCCCGCTTTTGAGCGCCAGAGCATCGAAACTCAGATACAGGGTCTTATACCCGTAAAGCTGTGTGTATATATGCCCCATCGCAAGAGCTGCCGAGCTCGTCCCGGCGCCTCCGGCCCCGGATGTAAAGCCTGTAAGTATGCATTCCCCTTCCCCGTCCGGCTGCTTCCTGATGCCGAACTTGGCAGAAACGTCTTCCGCCGCTTCCGACGCGGACATGTACTGTTCCATGATATAGACCTCCGATCTGTCCTGCGGGATATGGTCCACCGCGGCCACGCAGACGTCCCTCAGCTTAAGGCATAGCCTTTCCGCCATGGCTTTTGCGTACTCCGCGTCTTCGTGATATATCCCTACAGTTCTCATTTCCATTTTCAAGCAAATGATACCATTTTATGTTATGGAAATCAAGGAATATTTTACCAAATATTGCACACGCGCTTTGTTGCAGGCGCAACAAAAAACCGGCAGACCTTTTCAGCCTGCCGGCATGTTTTACGTATGGTGCTAGAACTCGAGGCTCTTTTCTATGAAGGCCTTGAGGTCTTCGATCTTTACCCTCTGCTGCTCCATGGTGTCGCGGTCGCGGACGGTGACACAGCCGTCGGTCTCGGTATCGAAGTCCACGGTGAGGCAGAACGGGGTGCCTATCTCGTCCTCTCTCCTGTAGCGCTTGCCTATGCTGCCGGAAGCGTCGTAGTCCACCATGAAGTATTTGGAAAGGTCCGCGTAGACCTTCTCAGCCTGCTCGTTCTGCTTCTTGGTGAGAGGCATGACGGCCGCCTTGAACGGCGCCAGCGCCGGGTGGAAGTGCATGACGACGCGGCTGTCTTCCTTGCCGTCCTTGGTGAGGTCTTCCTCCTCGTAAGCGTCGCACAGGAAGGCCAGAGTTACGCGGTCCGCGCCCAGAGAGGGCTCGATGACGTAAGGAATGTAGCGCTTCTTCGGATCTATCGGGTCTATGTACTCCATGCTCTGGCCGGAGGTGTTCTGGTGCTGAGTAAGGTCGTAATCGGTGCGGTCAGCTATGCCCCACAGCTCGCCCCAGCCGAAGGGGAAGAGGTACTCGAAGTCCGTTGTGGCCTTGCTGTAGAAGGAAAGCTCCTCCTTGGAGTGATCCCTGAGCCTGAGCTTTTCCATGTTCATGCCGAGGCTTTCGAGGAACTTCCTGCAGTATTCCTTCCAGTAGGCGAACCATTCGAGGTCCGTATCCGGCTCGCAGAAGAACTCCAGCTCCATCTGCTCAAACTCGCGGACGCGGAAGATGAAGTTG
>CAMYWZ010000153.1 GCA_947302945.1 uncultured Bacillota bacterium | reverse complement strand
TTTGAGCCAGCTTGTAGCCGTCCCCGTAGCAGCCGTACTGTATCCCGGCTTTGCCGCCGGTGGCAAGCACCAGCTTTTCCGCCTCAAAGGTCCTTCCGTCTTCGCATTTTACCACGAAACGCTGTGTAAATTTCTGCTCACCCGGCTGCTTTCCCGTGTCCCTTCGGGACACTTCCGCAGCCCTTGCTCCGCAGATCACTTCCGCTCCGGCTCTTTTCGCTGCGCTCACCAGAGCCTCCGCGGCTGCCGCCGCCTCAAAGCTCCTCGGGTATATCCTTCCCTCTTCCTCCGCAGCCTCCACGCCGGCCGCGTCCTTCATCCAGGGCACGGTCTCCCACGACCAGCGCGCCGAGACGTTGCTGAAATTGCATCGTCCGTTGCCTGTCGCGTATATCTTCTTTGCCGGGACCTCGTTCCTCTCCAGCACGGCCGTTTTAAGACCGCGCCCGGCAGCCTCAGCCGCGGCCGCCAGCCCCGAAGGCCCGGAACCTATTATCAGAACGTCATACATCATATCTATTCCTCTGCTTGACAAACAGCTTCTGTTTCAAGATAATAAAGGCAAAAGTACTGCCTTTTATATTTTACCACACAGAGGAGCAAAATGCTTACAGGAAAACAACGGTCCTACCTAAAAAGCCTTGCCACGGAGCTCGACACCACAGTCTACATAGGCAAAGCAGGCCTTACCGACACCGTCATCAAGGAGATGGATGACTACCTTTCTGTCCACGAACTTGTGAAAGTCAAGATCCAGGAGGGCTCGGACCTCACCCCCAGGGATGCCGTCAACCAGGCCGCAAAAGCCCTCGGCGCCGACTACGTCCAGGCCATAGGCCGCCGCTTCGTCCTCTACCGCCCCGCCAAACTCGTAAAGATCTTCCTGCCGAAATAAAAGCACGGCTGAAAAACGCGGGCTTTACGCCCTGAAAGGAAAATGATCATGTCAAACGAACTTACAATAGAACAGTTTCTTGCGATAGGTTTTGAACACGCTGCGTTCTTTGATCCGGCTCAGCTGGATTTCAGGCAGGACGTGCGCGATATGTGCAACGCGGACAAGTGCAGCCACTTCGGCAAGAACTGGGCCTGCCCTCCTGCCTGCGGAAGCGTGGAGCAGTCGGTCGAGAAAGCAAAGAAATACACTCACGCCATAATGATACAAACGACTGCCAGACTCGAGGACAGCTTCGACTTCGAGACCATGATGCAGGCCGCAAAGGACCACAAGGAGCGCTTCAACGAAGCCGCAAAGCTCGCCAGGAGCTTCGATCCCGACTGCCTTCCCATGGGCGCCGGCGGCTGCAACATCTGCAGAAAATGCACCTACCCGGACGAACCCTGCCGCTTCCCGGACAGAGCCTTCACATCCATGGAAGCTTACGGCCTCTACGTCGCGGCGGAATGCAAAAAGGCGGGGCTTGAGTACAATTACGGACCCAACACCCTCACCTATTCGTCCTGCATACTGTTCAACTGAAAAAGCAGCCGGGACCTGCCCGGCCGCTCAAAGCCTGTAACTTACCTGATAAAACTCGTGACAGCGCGGTCTGCCCTCTCCGGCAGGCCGTATTTTTCTTTTCCGAGCGCGATGGACTTCATGAGGAAGCTCATGTTCTCCGCGAGGCTCTTTACGGTGCTGATGCCTTCGAGATCCTGCGCGGCTTCGCCCGGCCTCATGCCGTAGACCATGTTCCAGTAGTAGGAAGACGCGATAGGCATGCCCGCGAAAGTGAAGTACTTGTTGATCTGGTCGAAGACAGCGGTGTTTCCTCCGCGCCTTGCTGACGTTACCGCGGCGCCCACCTTCATGGAAAGATCGCACTGACGGCTGAAGAACAGCCTGTCCATCAGCGAAATAAGGGTGCCGTTTGCTGAAGCGAAATAAGTGGGGCTTCCCACGACAAGGCCGTCTGCTTCCGCAAACTTGGGCGCTATCTCGTTGACTATGTCCTTCTGAACGCAGCCGCCGCCTTTCCTGCATGCTCCGCAGGCCATGCAGCCGCTGATCTTCTGCCCTGCGAGGCTAATGGTCTCCACTTCGATGCCGTTCTTGTCAAAAATCTTCTTCATTTCCTCAAAAGCAAGCGCTATGTTGCCGTTCGCGCGCGGGCTTCCGTTTATCATGAGTACTTTCATCTTCACACCGTCCTTTCCGTTCGTGCAGCGTATAAAGTTATAAGTCTGTGCTCCGTTGCATTTATCATATCATTTCACACGGCATTATGGTACAATTATATGCAAAGGGAGGCATAAAATATGCGTTTAAGGCTCAACGAAGACAAAGAGATGGTCAAAGTCATACGGGAAGGGCTTATTGCCAAAGGCGGCTACTGCCCCTGCCGCAGAGAGAGCACTCCCGACACCAAATGCATGTGCAAGGAATTCCGGGACCAGATCGCGGACCCGGACTACGAAGGCTACTGCCACTGCATGCTGTTCTACAAGTCAAAATAAAGGGAGGGGAATAAAATGAGTGAAGTAACTATAACAAAAGACAATTTCAAGGCGGAAGTTTTAGACAGCGATATCCCCGTACTGGTGGATTTCTGGGCTACCTGGTGCGGCCCCTGCAGGATGCTCGGCCCCATCATAGACGAGATCGCAGCCGAAAAAGCCGGAGTCCTGAAGGTCGGCAAGGTGAACACGGACGAGCAGCAGGAACTTGCGGCATATTTCCGCATCAACGCTATCCCGACCGTCATACTCTTTAAAGGCGGCCAGCCGGTGGATCATTTCATGGGATTCATGAGAAAGGCGCAGGTGGAGGATTTCCTGGCCAAATACCTGTAGCGCGGAATAGGCTTAAGCGCCTGCGGCAAAGGCCACGGTGCTGTCTGCAAGGACGTCCATGGCGTCCAGAAGGATGGGGTCTCCCAGCCTGTAAAGCTCCTTAAGCGCCGAAAGCTCCGTGCAGCCGAGGATAACTCTTTCGCAGCCGCAGTTTTCAAGGCTTCTTACGACTTCAAAGAAGGCGTCCAGTTCGACAGGGGCGCCTTTTTTAATGCCCTCGTAGATGATGGATGAGACGGTCTTCTGCCTCGCAGCGTCCGGAACGGCAAGCTCTATGCCGGCAGCCTTAAGCAGGTCCCTGTAGATGCCGCTTTTCACGGTGCCTTCGGTGGCAAGAAGGCCCACCTTTTTGACGCCGTGCTGCGCAAGATACTTTACGGTCTCTTCGACTATGTTTATGAATTTTATATCGGTCCTGGCCTCTATCTCCCTGTAAAAGTACGAGGCCGTGTTGCAGGGCATGACAAGAAGGCCGCAGCCCAAAGCAGCGAGCTTATCGACCATGGCAAGTATGCTTTCGACCGGGTTCTCCTTAGTGTTATCCAGTATGTATGATGTTCTGTCCGGGGTCTTGGGATCGCTTATGACTGCAAGTTCTACAGCTTCATGGTGCTCTTTGAAGCGCCTTGCAAGCATCTCCATGAACTTCGCGGTTGCAAGAGGCCCCAGCCCGCCTATGACTCCTATCCTCATCGCCTGAGCCTGCCTCCCGCCATCACTATTACCCTGTCCGCAAGGGCGTCGTCCAAAGCGCCGGTCCTGCTGGCGACAACGGGAAGCACGTCCGCCTCCCGAAGCGCTCTTATTACGAGCCAGCCGCTGTCCGCGGGCACCACAAAATCCGCGCCGCTTTCCTTAAGCTGCCTTGCAAGGGCCGCTATTTCCTCCGCGCTCTTCTCTTTAAGACCGGTGTCTATAAGGATATTCAGTTTGATGTGGTCCTGGTCCGCGCTGCCTTCCGTCCTCGCGATGATCTTCTCGTAAAACGAGGCGGCAAGCTGCATATCGCTGCCCAGAAGCCCTGCGGTTTTCTCCATGATCTGCTATTTGTAATAGAGATAGTATTTCTTGTCCGAGATCTTGCGCGCCAGCACCAGACGGCGCTTGAGCGTAAGATCGTCCTTAAAGTACAGTATGTTCTTTACCTTGCCCTCTTTGTAGTACTGCCT
>CAMYWZ010000152.1 GCA_947302945.1 uncultured Bacillota bacterium | reverse complement strand
CATAGATCTGGGCGATGGCTACAACATAGGCATGCCCAACAAGATGGAGATCGTTCCGAACATGATCCTCACCTTCCATCCCAGCCTTCTTAACAAGAACGGCGAAGGCGTGCTCTACGCCGACACCTACGCTTCCACCGAAGGCGCAGCGCTTTGCATGACCGCGAAGTATCAGGACACCCCGTATCTTGAAGATCTCAGGAAGATCATTAAATAAACAAGGAGAAATACGATGAATAACGATCCCAAGTTCATAGCCGAGCGCGACAGAAGGATAGCCCTTCTCAACAAGCTCATGGAGGACACCAAGGTAGACGCTCTGGCGCTCACCTCCACCGCCCAGATGGCTTACCAGCTGGCAACCAAGTACACCAGCGGCTATCAGCTCTCTTCGAGAAGAGACTTCGTCTTCATGAAGAAGGGCGAGATGCCCAAGCTCATAGTGCCGACCGTGGGCCAGAAGTTCCACGCGGGGCTCATAAGCTGGCTCCCGGATGACTGCGTGCTTTCCGGCCCCATGGTCCAGATGGTCTGCGGATTCATCAAGGATCTCGGCCTTAAGAAACCCAGGATAGGCATGTACGACCTTCCGGAGCTCCCCATCTCCATCTATAACGCCATAGCCGACACAGGCGCGGAGATCGTGGACATCACCAGGCCGTTCACTCTGGCAAGGCAGCCCAAGTCCGATTTCGAGATCGAGTACATAAAGAAGGCTACGGATCTTGCGGTCGCGTCGTTTGAGCATGTCGTCAAAATAGCCGAGATAGGAATGACCGAAAAGCAGCTCGTCGGAGCCGGCGAAGGGTACCTCAGGGCCCACGGAGCCATGGATACGCTGGTCCTCACAAGGTCCGACTATCCGCATTCATTCATCTCCCGCCCCACCAACTACAAGATGACCAAGGACAGCGTCACCATCTATTCCGCGGAAGTAGCGGGCGAGTTCGGCTACTGGACCCAGGTGCTGCGTCCGATATTCTTCAGCAAGGGCTGCCTGCCTGAGGTCAGAAGGATACTGGCGATCATCAAGGAAGCCGAAGCTGCAGGCGCAGAGGCCATGAAGATAGGAAACACAGTCGCGGACGTCGCAAGGGCTATCGAAAAGGTCATTGCCGACAACGGCTGCAGCACCGGTGTATGGGCAGGCCACGGCATGGGACACGATCTCGGGGACGGTGTCGATATCGGCAACCAGAATGAGATGGAGATAGTTCCCAACATGATACTCACGCTTCACCCGAGCGTCCTCTCCGACAAGGACGGCTTCCTCTTCGGCGATACCTGGAGAGCTACTCCGGACGGAGCGGAGCTCCTGTCTCCCGCCTACCACGATGTCCATGAGTTCGAAGAACTGAAGGAACTGGTCAGGTACAAGTAGGCCGGCACGGAAAAACTTCAAGATAACAATAAAAGAGCTCCGGAGCGCTTTGCCCCGGAGCCCTTGATTTTTCGGGATGTTTCAGTGCCTGATCTTGCCGGGGATGCCTCCCTGGATGCCGCTCGCCTTCGCCTTTCTCAGCTTGATGATGAGCACTATCAGGCAGAGGACCACCTGCACGAGAGTGGACGACGGGGTGGCAAGGCCTATGCGGAAGAGGGATACCGGCTGGATGTTCTTCATGATCATGGAGACCGGGATCCTTACGCAGAAGGCGCCGACGATACCCTGCAGCATCGTGAAGAAGGTGTAGCCGTTGCCGTTGAAGTAACCGATGAAGCAGAACAGGAACGGAGTGATCAGGCAGTCGACCGCGTAGGCCTTCAGGTACTCCCAGCCGGCCGCGATGACTTCGGGATCGGTGCTGAATATGCGGCAGAGCAGGTCGCCGTGGAAGAAGGAGAAGTAGGCGATCACGAGGCTGAAGGCAAACGACGTGAACATGCCTATCTTCATGGACTTGAGGGCGCGGTCGGGTTTTGCGGCGCCCACGTTCTGGGCGACCATGGTGGACAGCGACTGCGAGAAGGCTATCGGCAGCATCATGATGAACAGGCAGAGCTTTTCAGCAACGCCCATGCCGGACGACTGGATGAGGCCCAGGTCGTTTACTATGGCGGTTATGAAGAGGAACGAGATGTTCACGAGTATGCTCTGGAGGGTGATGGGCGCGCCGAGCTTGATGGTCCTGACTATGTTGGGCCACTGCTTTGCCTTGAGGTTGGCAAGCGTGAAGTCGAAGGGCAGGCCGCGTTTTTTGATGACCAGTATGCAGATGATGACGCTTATGGCCTGAGCGATGACTGTAGCGAGGGCTGCGCCGGAGGCTCCCATACCGAGGCCTTTGACGAAGGCTATGTCGCCGAAGACGTTCAGGACCGCGGCGATGGCGACCGCCATGAGAGGCGTGGAGGAATCCCCCATGCCTTTGAACAGGCTGGAAAGCAGGTTATATGCCACGATGAAGATGGCGCCGTAGGAGCATATGCGCATGTAGGAGACCGTCCTGGAGAAGGCCTCTGCCGGCGCGTTGAGGGCGTTTGCGATGGCGGGGGAGAGCAGCGGCACCGCGATGGTGAATATGACGGCGCAGACGGTAAAGAGCTTGATGCCTGCGGCCAGGATGTCCCCGGCTTTGTCCTTCCTGCCGGCGCCCATGTGCTGTCCGATCAGGACGGAGGTGCCGACGGCAAGGCCTATGATGAGGTTGGTGATGGTGTGTATCATTCGCGAGCCGGTGGCAACGGCGGAAATGTCCGCTGTGACGCCGTACTGGCCTACCACCCAGAGGTCCACCGCGCCGTAAAGCGACTGGAGGATCAGGGCGCCGAGGATGGGGAGCGTGAACTTGACCATGGGGCCGAACAGCGGTCCCTGCGTGAAGTCGTATGCTTTTCTGATCTTGCCTGCCATATCTGTATATTTCCTTGTGTTTCGTTTAGGTATCTTGCAAGATATTATATGCCCTGGCCGGGTAAATTACCAGTACATTTTTTATGTATTTTTTACCCGCTTTTTGTGGTATCCTATAATGAAGGGACATCGGCACCATCAGGGACGGTTCTCCCCGGTGCCGGGCAATCATGGAGATACAGAAGATCGCGACAATTTATACGGACTTTCCTGAGAAGTTCGGGCTGCCGAGGCAGAGCGGGCTGGTGGAAGGGCTTGCCGGCCGCATCGTGATGGAGCCGGAGTTTCGGCGCGAGGAGGCTTTCAGGGAGCTGGACGGCTATTCGCACATCTGGCTGATCTGGGGCTTTTCGGAGAGCGAAGGGCGCTGGCAGCCGACGGTAAGGCCCCCGAGGCTCGGCGGGAACCGCAGAGTAGGGGTCTTCGCCAGCAGGTCGCCCTTCAGGCCCAACGGGCTGGGGCTCTCGGCGGTGCGCCTCGTCAGGATCGACAGGGACTGCGCGGAGGCGCCGGTGCTTTACGTGGACGGCATAGACATGGTCAGCGGCACGCCGGTGTACGACATCAAGCCGTACGCGCCGCACTCGGACTGCATACCGGACGCGAACGGGGGTTTTTCGGCTGAAGTGCTTGAAAAATGCGCCCGCGTGGAGGCTTCGGAGGAGCTCCTCGCAAGGCTTCCCGAAGACAGGCGGCAGGTGCTTTTGGGGCTTCTCGCCCAGGACCCGGTGCCGGCTTATCAGGAGGACCCGGAGCGCGTCTATGGCTTTGAGCTCGCGGGTTTTGAGATAAAGTTCAGGAAAACTGCGGGGACAGAAAACGAGGCTGGCGGAAAGGCCGGCGGCCCGGTGATAGTCCTCACTGACGTGATAAAACTTTGATGCGGCGCTTGGACGTATGAGTAAGAAGCTGCTTTTGCATTCATGCTGCGGGCCATGCTCGACAGCTGTCATAGAGAGGCTCCTTGAGGGCGGCACGTACTCCGTCACTGTGTTTTACTATAACCCGAACATCACCGATCCGGCCGAGTACGAGCACAGAAAGGCGGAGCAGAAGCGCTTTCTGAAGGAGTACTGCGCGGAAAAGGGCGTTGAGATAGGCTTCATCGAGGGC
>CAMYWZ010000151.1 GCA_947302945.1 uncultured Bacillota bacterium | reverse complement strand
ATGGACCCTCAATAGGAAAAGCCTCGCTTGGGATTTACGCAAGCGACCACATTGCCATGTCCGAAGCCTGCAGCATCGCGGCCGTAAAAGCCGGAGCGTCGGAGATCAAGGCTGCAATATATGCAGACGGAGGCACTTCAGTAAAAAACATAGCAAACCTGATAAAGCTCCGCGGCAGCGAATACGGCATAGAGTCCAAAGTCAGGACCGTTGAGATCGCAAGGCTCGCAGGCCAGGCAGAGCGCATGTTCACCCAGGTAAAGAGCAAGACATCCCCCTTCGAGAGCGGAGTCAGGGATTTCTCCGACGAGCTGAGCTTTTCCGCCGGGGACGACATCGCCGCCATCAAAGCGGAGACTGCGCGCCTCGGCTACGATCTTAACGAAGAGGATCTGCTCAAAGTATTCGAGCAGTTCAAAAACCTCGCGGAAAGAAAAGAACGCGTCAGCGAGCGCGAGATAGACGCGATCGTCGCTTCATTTGCGATGCAGGTCCCCCCGACCTACAAACTCGAGGACTACATCATAAACTCCGGCAACGTCATTTCCGCCACAGCACATATACGCATCAGGAAAAACGAGGAGCTCAAAGAGAGCGTCGCCATCGGGGACGGCCCTGTCGACGCCGCGTTCCTTGCGATAGAACAGATAGCCGGCACCCACTTCGAGCTCGACGACTTCCAGATCCAGTCGGTCACCGAAGGCCGCGAAGCCATGGGAGAAGCCCTCGTCAAGCTGCGCCACATGGGCAAGATATACTCCGGAAGAGGCCTTTCCACCGACATCATAGGCGCCAGCATCAAGGCCTACGTGAACGCGCTGAACAAGATCTCTTACGAGGAGGCTGACGCATGAAGCTTTCATACTCCACAAGAGGATGGTATTCACTGCCCTTTGACGAGCTTGTCTCCGCTTCCTGGGACATGCGCTTTTCCGGCATTGAACTCTACGACCTGCATAAACATCCGGAGCTTTTTGAAAACGGCGCTCCGCTCAGCAAATACAGCGCCGACACGCTTTTAAGGAAGCTCAGGGACAGGCGCATACAGCTCGTCTGCCTCGACACTTCCGTCGACCTTACAGCAGACGGCGCGGAAAAAGACATGCTGTGGACTATCGATAAGGCCGGCTCTTTCAGAGTGCCTTACGTCAGCGCGGAAGTCATGAGCGACAGCGAAGACACCGCCAAAGAACTTATCGCCCGCCTCCTCCCTGCCGCAAAGGACAGCAAAGTCTGCCTGCTCATAAAGACCAAGGGCATATACGCTGATACCAAACGCCTGGCCGACATGCTCGACGGCTTCGCCGACGACAGCCTCGGGGTGCTCTGGGACATGCACCACTCCTACTGCGACCTGGGCGAGAGCGCGGACACCACCATCAAGAACCTCGGCGGCTACGTAAAGCACGTGCACCTCAGGGACTCCGACAAGGACGGCGAATACACCATCATAGGCGAAGGCATTCTGCCTGTCGACGATATGATGCGCGCCCTCTCCTCCATAGATTACAACGGTTTCGTGTCCCTCGAGTGGAAGCCAGAGTGGGTCTGCGACGTCGCTGATTACAACTTCATATTCCCGCACTTCATAAGCTACATGAACCGTTACGAGAACGTCAGGAGCAACCGCAGGAAGCTCTACCTCAACCACGACGGAAGCGGCGAATACATCTGGAAGAAGGATGAGCTCATAGACCTCACCTTCCCGCAGGTTTTGGACCGCGTTGTGGAGGAATTCCCCAACCAGTACGCTTTTAAGTACACAACTCTCGATTATACAAGGACTTACGAGGAATTCAGGGACGACGTGGACAACTTCGCAAGAGCCCTCGTTTCCCTCGGCGTGCGCGCCGGAAGCAAAGTAGCCATCTGGGCCACGAACGTCCCGGCATGGTACATAACCTTCTGGGCAACGACCAAGATCGGCGCGGTCCTCGTAACGGTAAATACCGCTTACAAGATCCATGAAGCCGAATACCTGTTCCGCCAGTCGGACACTCATACCATAGTCATGATAGAGTCCGCGCTGGACTCCAACTACAGGAACATCATAAACGAGCTCTGCCCGGAGATCGCAGGCAGCAAGCCCGGAGAACCTCTTCACTGCAAGCGCCTGCCATTCCTTCGCAACGTCATCACTGTCGGCTACAGGGACAAAGGCTGCCTCACCTTCGAGGAAGCCATGGCAAGGGCCGAGATGGTGCCCCGCGAAGAGATACTCCGCATGGCATCGAAAGTCAAGTCCGGCGACGTCTGCAACATGCAGTACACCTCCGGTACGACGGGCTTCCCCAAGGGCGTCATGCTCACCCATTACAACGTAGTCAACAACGGAAAGTGCATTGGAGACCGCATGGGTCTTTCCACCGCAGACCGCATGATGATCCAGGTCCCGATGTTCCACTGCTTCGGCATGGTGCTGTCCATGACGTCTTCCATGACCCACGGCGCCACCATGTGCCCGATGCCGTATTTCTCCGCAAAAGCAAGCCTTGCCTGCATCAACCAGGAGAAGATCACCTGCTTCAACGGCGTCCCGACGATGTTCATCGCGATGTTCAACCATCCCAACTACCGCAAAACGGACTTCTCGCACATCCGCACGGGCATCATGGCCGGTTCGGGCGGCCCGCCCGAACTCATGCGTCGCGCTGCGCGTCCGGACGAGATGAACATGACCGGCATCATCAGCGTGTACGGTCAAACGGAAAGCTCGCCCGGCTCCACGATGAGCGCATGGACCGACTCGGAATATGTGCGCATCGAGACCGTCGGGTACGCCTTCCCGCATGTGGAATGCAAGATCATCGACCCCGATACAGGCGAAGAGGTTCCGCATGGCGAGAACGGCGAGTTCTGCAGCCGCGGCTACAACACCATGAAGGGCTACTACAAGATGCCCGACGCCACAGCCGAGACCGTCGACGCTGACGGCTGGCTCCATTCCGGAGACCTCTGCTGCCGCGACGCTGACGGCAATTACCGCGTCACCGGGCGCCTTAAAGACATGATAATCCGCGGAGGCGAGAACCTCTACCCCAAGGAGATCGAGGAATTCCTCTACACCTTCCCTGCAGTCTCAGACGTCCAGGTCATAGGCGTTCCGGACGAAAAATACGGCGAAGAAGCCATGGCCTGCATCATACTCAAGGAAGGCGCAAAGGCCACCGAAGAAGAGATCAGACAGTACTGTATAGAGCGCCTGGCGCGCCACAAAGTCCCCCGCTACATACAGTTCGTCGACAGCTTCCCGATGAACGCCGCCGGCAAGATACAGAAGTTCAAAATGCGCGAAGAAGCCGTAAAAAGACTCGGACTGTAAATCTTGCAAAATATAGGTTGACAACTGCGGCATGCAGTGCTAAACTATTTGAAAAATCAATATCAAAGGCTGTGACGAGGACGGTCGGGAAACACTTTTCTGAAGAGAGTTGGCGGTTGCTGCAAGCCATCGAAAAGCTTCCCAATGGCCCATCACCTCCGAGCCGGAGGACCGAAAGGACTGTCACCTATTAGGCTCCTTCCGTGAGGCTGCGTAAATGCACAGGGGTTGATGGACCCCCATAAGAGGCCGCTCCTTAAAAAGGCGGCAAATTGAGTGGTACCGCGGGTGTATTATACGCTCGTCTCAATGCGTGCATTGGGGCGGGCGTTTTTTGCAGCCATCATGCAGACACCCATAATACAAAGGAGTTATAGAAAATGACAGCAGCACAGGACAGCAACTTATTCGAAGTAGCGCAGCGTATCAGGGAAATGCGCGAGATCATGGGCTTTTCCGCCTCCGAGATGGCTGAAAAGACCGAGGTCAGCGAAGAACAGTACCTCCGCTACGAAACCGCTGCCGACGACCTTCCGTTCACCTTCATCCACAAGTGCGCTCTTGCCTTCAACCTGAGCATGAGCGACCTTCTCGAAGGCCGCAGCGCCCTTCTTTCCACCTACACCGTAACCCGCAAGGGCCACGGACAGGATACGGCAAAGGAAGAAGGCATCGAGATA
>CAMYWZ010000150.1 GCA_947302945.1 uncultured Bacillota bacterium | reverse complement strand
TGGTTTCGAGGCCGCAACTCCCCGCATGGCCGAATACATGAGGGTCAGCACCGATATATTCAACATCTATCAGCGCTTTGTTTCTCCCGATGACATCCACGTCTACTCGGTGGACGAAGTCTTCATAGACGCCACGAGCTATCTTAAGCTTTACGGACTTAACGCAAGGGAATTCACCATGCGCCTCGTCCGTACCGTCCTCAGCGAAACAGGAATCACCGCCACCGCGGGCATAGGCACCAACATGTACCTGTGCAAGATAGCCATGGACATAGTCGCAAAGCGCATGCCGGCGGATAAGGACGGGGTGCGCATAGCGGAGCTGGACGAATATTCGTACAGAAAGCTCCTGTGGGATCACACGCCCATAACGGATTTCTGGCGCGTCGGCAGCGGCATCGCCGGCAGGCTGGAAAAGGCCGGGCTCTACACCATGGGGGACGTGGCCCGCTGCTCCGTTTACAACGAAGACAGGCTCTACAAGATGTTCGGCATCAATGCGGAGCTTCTCATAGACCATGCCTGGGGCTGGGAGCCCTGCACAATAAAAGACATTAAGTCTTACAGGCCGGAAAACAACAGCATCAGTTCCGGACAGGTGCTCAGCTATCCTTACGGATTTAACGAAGCCAGGCTCATAATCCGCGAAATGACGGACATCCTTGTCATGGACCTCATCTCAAAGCGGCTCGTAACAGACCAGATGGTCCTGTCGATAGGCTACGACATCGAAAGCCTGAATGACCCGGAAGTCCGCCGCAGGTACAAAGGGGAGGTCACTATGGATTATTACGGCCGCCCCGTTCCGAAAATGGCTCACGGTTCCATAAACCTGGAGGGCGGCTTCACGTCGTCCGGAAAAGTCATAATGGACGCGGTCACCAGGCTTTTTGAGCGCATCGCAGCCCCCGATCTTCTGGTGCGGCGCATGTACGTGGTCGCAAACCACGTCATGGGCGAAAAAGCCGCGAAAAACAGCGAAGAAGGCCAGCAGCTGGACATGTTCTCCATGGCGCAGCCACAGGAAGAAAAACTCCCTTCGCCGGAGGAGATTCAGGCCGAAAGAGCCCAGAACGAAGCCCTCATAGCCATACGCAAAAAGTACGGAAAGAACGCGGTCTTCAGGGGCATGGACCTTCAGGAAGCAGCTACCGCGCTGGAGCGCAACGCCCAGGTCGGAGGCCACAGAGCATAGCCGGAAAAAGCATTACGATGGATGACGCAGAAAGCAGATACAGTGATATAATAGACATGCCGCATCATGTTTCGGCGAAAAGGCCGCACATGTCCCTGTACGACAGAGCGGCCCAGTTCGCGCCTTTCGCGGCTCTTACAGGCTACGATGCCCAGATAGAAGAAGCCGCAAGATTCACAGGGAAGAAAGCCGTCCTGGACGAAGCGCAGAAGGACGCTATAGACTTTCAGCTCGGCAGGCTGAAGGCTCTCATAGGCAGCGCCGTGTCGGCAGAAGAACTTCCCGCCGCTTCGGTCACTTACTTTGCGGCAGACAGAAAGAAGAGCGGGGGAGAATACCTTACCGTATCCGGCAGGGTGCAGAAGATAGACTCTTTCAAAAGGATACTGATCATGCAGGACGGAGCTCAGATCCCCGTCGATGAAATATACGAGATAAGCCCGCAGAGCGGGATATCGGAGGAAACTTATGGATAATATCAAAGACCGCGTAGTCGAGCGCTTCTTAAAGTACGTGTCGTTCCACACCACCTCAGACTACGACAGCGGCACAACCCCCAGCACAAGCAGGCAGCTGGAACTAGGAAAATACCTTGCCGCAGAACTTAAAGCCATAGGCATGTCGGAAGCACGGATGGACGACAAGGGCTACGTCTACGCCGTCCTTCCCGCAAATACGGATAAAAAAGCCCCCTGCATAGGCTTCATCTCGCACATGGACACCTCGCCGGATGCCCCGGGAAAGGATGTAAAGCCTCAGTTCATCGACTATAAGGGAGGGGACATACCTCAGAAAAACGGGGACAGGATAGCCGTTTCGGACTTTCCTTTCCTTGAGAACTACGCCGGCCAGCAGCTCATAATCACCGACGGCACAACTCTTCTCGGCGCGGACGACAAAGCCGGCTGCGCGGAGATAGTAACTGCCATGGAGTACCTCATCGCGCACCCGGAGATAAAGCACGGGCGTATTGCTGTAGGCATCACTCCGGACGAAGAGATAGGCTGCGGCGCGGACCATTTCGACGTCAAAGGATTCGGAGCGGAGTTCGCCTACACGGTGGACGGAGGCGCCCTCGGAGAGCTCGAATACGAGAATTTCAACGCTGCCGCTGCCGTCATAGAGTTCAAGGGCCTCAACATCCATCCGGGCAGCGCCAAGAACAAGATGAAGAACGCGGCTCTCTTTGCCGCCGAATTCATCTCGCTGCTTCCGCCCGCGGAGACCCCTGCGCACACGGAAGGCTATGAAGGCTTCTATCACATCCAGGAGATACGCGGGGACGAAACATCCGCCCGCATCAAGATGCTCATCAGGGACCACGACATGGACATCTTCCAAAAGCGCAAGGAGACCGTCGCGAAGACCGCGGAATTCATCAATTTCAGGTACGGAGAGGGCACTGCCGTCTGCACGATAAAGGACAGCTACTACAACATGAAGGAGAAGATCCTTCCTGTAATGCACGTCATAGAGCTTGCGGAAAAAGCCATGCAGGCCGAAGGCATAACCCCTGTCACAGTACCCATACGCGGCGGCACGGACGGCGCAAGGCTGTCGTTTGAAGGGCTTCCATGTCCCAACCTCTCCACCGGCGGAGAGAACTACCATTCAGTCAGAGAGTTCGTCTCGGTCCCTGCCATGAAGAAGATGGTACAGGTCCTCGTCAACATCGCCTCCATGGCGGCCGATCAGGCCTGAAACCGGCGGTCTTCCGATGCAGTACCAAGTCATAAGGAGCAGCAGGAAGAGCATAGGCATGCAGATGACGGAGAGCGGCATAGTTGTCCGCGCCCCGTATTTCGCTACGATGTATCAGATAGAGCGCTTCGTAAGGGATCACGAGCCCTGGATCAGAAAGCAGCTCGAAAAGCAGCAGAGCAGGCAGGCGGCGCTGTCGTCTGTAAAAGTCATGACGGACGAACAGTTCGCCAGGCTCAAAAAGCTTGCAAAAGCCTACATCCCGCAGCGCATAGCGTACTACGCCCCACTGGTAGGGGTGGCCGGCCGCGTTACGAAGATCAGCATACGATGCCAGAAAACCAAGTGGGGCAGCTGCACCTCGAAAGGCAGCATCAGTATCAACTGCCTTCTGATGCTTGCCCCCAAAGAAGTGCTGGACGCAGTCGTCGTGCACGAGCTCTGCCACCTCATAGAAATGAATCACTCGCAGAGGTTCTACGCCAACGTAACAAGGGTATATCCGCAGTACAAAAAGTGGTTCAAGTGGCTTAAAGACAACGGCGCGGTCCTTCAGGCCACCGTCCCGCTGAAGTACAGATAAAAAACTTGTTTCATCACAAAAAACACATACACATCGCGGCAGGTTTATATTATAATCAGGCTATGAAGAACATCAAAGCGTACAAAAGAATAGCTGCTGCTCTTCTGGCTGTCATCATGATGCTCGCAGCCTTTTCCGGATGCCAGACCAAGGCTTCCATGGCTAAACGCAGCGCGGACAGCAACAGGGGCGCAGTGTTCCACTTTGCCCAGAAGTAACAGACTTTGAGGGTATAGGGATCTATCCATACTGCAGGCTGAAGGCAGTCTGCATCTTTTCTGGTGGGAGGTAAATACCATGAAGATCAGCTATTACGGACATTCCTGCTTCACTGTCGAGTCCGGCGGTTTTACCGTTGCTCTCGATCCGTACGACAAGTCTGTAGCCGGTTATCCGCCGCTTGCGCTTGCGGCGAACAAAGTCTTCTGTTCCCACGGCCACTTCGACCACAACTACGTTCAGGCAGTGGAGATCCTTCCTGAAAAGAAAGACCCGTTCAATGTCACGGAGATCGCCATCCCCCACGAT
>CAMYWZ010000149.1 GCA_947302945.1 uncultured Bacillota bacterium | reverse complement strand
GACCAGCTTGCCGCTGTCGAGTCGATAAGGGAAAAACAAAGGGTGGTCCTTTCAAAGCCCGAGGATCTGGACATAGTCCTTGTGATCAGCGGTCTTGCTGGCGCCCACGCGGTCCTGTTTACGGTCAGAGCGGGCAAGCTTTCCGGCCGCGAAAACTTCTTCCTCGGCGACACAGGCGGGGAAGCCGAGGAGACTGTGCTTTCCGAATTCATCAAGCGTTACTACCCGGACGCCCTCACGATCCCCAAAGAGATACTTCTTACGAAGATGCCGGCGGACAGCCAGCTGCTTTCGGAGTGGCTCTCGGGGCTCCGCGGCTCTTCGGTAAGCTTTGCCGTACCCGTCAGGGGCGAAAAGCGCGCCCTCATGGACGTAGTCAGAAAAGACGCCCAGCTCATGCTCAAAGACATAGACGAGAGGGCCCACAGGCAGATCGAAAGGGACGAAGCCCTGAAAGCTCAGCTGGAGGAGGTCTTCGGAGAGGAACTTGCCAGGCGCATAAGAAGGGTGGAATCCTACGATATCTCGCATATCATGGGCACGGACTCCGTCGGAGCCATGGTGGTGTTCGAGGACGGAAGGCCGCTCAAAAAGGCCTACAGACGCTTTAAAGTCAGGACCTCGGAAGGGGCCGACGATACCGGCAGCATGACTGAAGTGCTCTTCAGGCGCTTTAAAAAGGCCGCTGAAGGGGACCTATCGTTCTCGCAGCTTCCGGACGCAGTCCTGATGGACGGCGGGGCAGGCCAGGTGAATGCCGCTAAAGCCGTACTTTCGGCGCTGAAACTGGATATTCCTGTCGCGGGCATGGTAAAGGACGACAAGCACCGCACCAGAGCCATCCTTTTCGAAGGGCAGGAGACGCCGCTCAAGGGCAGAAACGAGCTTTATGCCTGGTGCGGACGCATCCAGGAGGAAGTGCACCGCTTCGCCATAGAATACCACAGGGGCCTCAGGGGCAAGGCCATGCACCGCTCTGTCCTGGACGACATCCCCGGCATAGGCGAAAAGCGCAAGATGGCTCTGCTTTCGCATTTCGGAAGTGTGGACGCCATAAAGGCCGCAAGCCTCGGGGAGCTTGAAAAAGCTCCTTCGATGAACAGGAAAGCAGCCGAAGAAGTAGCTGGATACTTTGGAAATAAAAAGAGTTTACAGGAGGAATGATTATGCACTGGATACTGTGGCTCATACTTATACTTGTCCTGCTGTGCGCAGCAGCCGTAGTCGGCATCTATCTTTTCACCTTCCACTATCCGAAGAAGATGCACCACGATGATTTCCACTTCCCCGACAGCCCTCTGGCGCAGCCTTACAAGGAAAAAGCCACGGCTCTGATAAAGGAGATGCGCGCCCGCCCGTGCGAAAGGGTCGAAACGAAGTCTTTTGACGGCCTTAAGCTTTCAGGCAGGTATTACGAGGCAAAGCCCGGGGCTCCGGTCGCCATCTGCTTCCACGGTTATAAAAGCACCGCTGTAAAGGATTTCTGCGGCGGATCCAAGCACTTCCTGGCCAAAGGCATCAACGTCCTGGCTGTCGACCAGCGTTCTCACGGCGAGAGCGAAGGCAGTGTCATAACTTTCGGCATCAACGAGAGATACGACGTAAAGAGCTGGTGCGAGTGGGCAAAAGAGCGCTTCGGAGACGTTCCGTTCTACCTTGTAGGAGTATCCATGGGAGCGGCAACCGTGCTGCTTTCAGCGGATCTGGATCTTCCCTCCAACGTAAAGTGCATAATGGCGGACTGCCCGTACGCATCGCCGCAGGAGATAATAAAGACGGTCGCAGGCTACATGCATATTCCCGGCTGGACCATCATATTCGCGGTCTGGGGCGCAAAGCTCTTCGGCCGCTTCGACCTCATAAAGATCAGCGCGGTCGATACAGTTGCGAAGTCCAAAGTTCCCGTACTGATCATACACGGCCTTGCGGACGATTTCGTGCCTGAAAGCATGAGCGCGGAGATAGCCGAAAAGAATCCCTCGATCGTCACAAGGGTAACGGTGGACGGCGCCGGACACGCCATGAGCTACATGGTAGACGAAAAGAAGTACACGAAGGCCATAGACGATTTTCTGGCATCTATAGGCTGAATGAAACTTGTGAGAAAAATCCGGTTTTTCGCATAATATGCACCAATCGGCAGGAATTACGAGTAATATTCAAATAATATACAATATTTCAAAAAACCCTATTGGCAAAACGCGCCGATAGGGTTATAATATATAAATTATTACGAAAAAAAGGAGGCCTATCCTCATGTCTATAGAATTCAACAACAAGCGCAACATGCTCATGGAATGCGAGTATCACTACTCGCTTCAGGATACCCCCGATCCCCAGCTCTACAGGGACATGTTCCCGTACGGAGAGATCCCCAAGGTCACGTTCAACAACAGACTCACGCCGATCAATCCTCCCGACGAGATCTGGATCACCGACACCACCTTCAGGGACGGCCAGCAGAGCAGGGCGCCTTATACCCCCAAGCAGATAGTCGATCTTTACAAGTTCCTGCACAAGCTCGGCGGCTACCGCGGAATAATACGCCAGAGCGAGTTTTTCCTTTACAGCGAAACGGACAAGAGAGCTCTGAGGATGTGCCAGGATCTCGGATTCAAGTACCCGGAGATCACAGGCTGGATACGCGCCCGCAAGGAGGACTTCAAGCTCGCGAAAGACATGGGCCTTTCAGAGTGCGGCATACTCGTAAGCTGCTCGGATTACCACATCTTCAAGAAGCTTAAGATGACAAGGGCCCAGGCCATGGAAAGCTACCTTGGTATAGTCAAGGACGCTCTTGCCGCAGGCATACGCCCGCGCTGTCACTTCGAGGACATCACCAGGGCTGATTTCTACGGTTTCGTGGTGCCTTTCGCCACGCAGCTTTC
This sequence comes from uncultured Bacillota bacterium, assembly GCA_947302945.1. Classification (GTDB taxonomy): domain Bacteria; phylum Bacillota; class Clostridia; order Peptostreptococcales; family Anaerovoracaceae; genus RUG13409. The sequence goes on along the minus strand of CAMYWZ010000149.1, from coordinate 1,183 downwards.
CATGCTCATGCAGGAGAGCGGCATCCCCATCAAGATACGCGCCTGCGACACCATGGGCTACGGCGTTCCTTACCCCGGAGCCTCCATGCCGCGTTCGGTGCCCGGCATCATCTACGGACTCAACGTGTACGGCGGCTTCCCCTCGTCGCTGATAGAGTGGCACGGCCACAACGATTTCTACAAAGCGGTAACGAATTCCACCTTCGCCTGGCTCTACGGAGCATCCGGAGTCAACTGCTCGCTCCTTGGAATAGGCGAGCGCACAGGCAACACTCCGCTTGAGGCCATGGTCATAGAATACGCGCAGCTGCGCGGAACTACGGACGGCATGGACACCACCATCATCAGGGATATCGCGGATTACTACGAGAAAGAGATAGGATACCATATCCCGGACAAGACGCCCTTCGTGGGAGCGGATTTCAACGTCACCCAGGCCGGCAAACACGCCGACGGTCTTCTTAAAGACGAGGAGATATACAACATCTTCGACACTACTAAGATACTGAAGAGCGCTCCTTCCGTGTCGATAACAAGCACTTCGGGCCTTGCCGGAATAGCGATGTGGCTGACGAAGTACCTCGGTCTTAAGGATCCCGTTTCGAAGACGGACGAGCGCGTAGTAAAGCTGAAGGAGTGGGTGGACGCCCAGTACGCCAAAGGCCGCGTCACCACGATAGGCAAATCCGAGCTCGCCGCCGCCGGCAAAGAACTCGGTCTTCTCTAGAAATGCATAAAAAAGACGGTCCTCACTGAGGACCGTCAATTTTTTTTGTGTTATTCTTCTTCTTCGGTGAGTCTGTCGAATTCCTTGACAACTCTGTCGAATTCAGCGTCGTCTTCGATGTCGATGAGCTCGAACTCATCGTCGTTGACTTCCTTGTAGCCGTAGAGATACACGTCGTCGGAATCGTCGTCGGGGATGAGAGCTATGTACTCTTTGCCATCCACTTCGAAGATGCCCATGATCTCCGCTTCCACTTCCATGCCGTCCTCGAATTCGAGTGTTATGTATTCAGCATCGTCTTCCAGGTAATCGTTGTTCTTATCTTCTGCCATTGTATGCCTCCTTACAGGGTGCCGGTTTGTTCTTACGGCTCAATTATATACAATCGGAACGAGCTCCGCAACTGTTTGTTATTTGACTATCTGAGCTGCGTCCGAGATCATGTTGCTGACCTTC
>CAMYWZ010000148.1 GCA_947302945.1 uncultured Bacillota bacterium | reverse complement strand
CGATGAAAGAATCGATTGTTTACCAGCTTGCGAGGTGTGCTTCGGAATGCCATGCCCTCTCAGCTGAAATGTTTGGCACCAAGAGAACCGTCCCTGATGGTGCGGCACCAAAAGGACCGTCCCTGAGATACGGAAAGCCTGCTGTTTGTCCCAAAAACCTGATTTTCTGAGTTTTGGGACATTTCTTTCGACAGCAGTTCTAAGTTTTTTGTCCCAAAGTGCCTTTTTTCATCAATTTGGGACACGAGACATCTCTGCTGTTTCTTCAAAAAATGTCCCAATGTCCTCAATTCAGAGGGTTTGGGACATTCGTTTTACACTCAGGTGATCGCTGTTCCGGAATACTTATGTCCCAGGGCCCTTGTTTTAGTGGTTGTGGGACATTTTGATCAGCGGCGTGTTTTCGGTGTTTGTCCCAGAGGCCCTCTTTTTGATGTTTTGGGACATGTTTGGGAATATCAGATTTGATGGATTTGTCCCAGACCTCGTATTTTCCCTGTTTTGGGACAAAACCGTTCCTGATGGTAAAAAAACATGTTGACAAATACGGGGTGGGGGTATATGATAGTGGCAGATGATAGATACCCCTGTGGGGTATATTGGGTGATATAGATCGGGAGGAACGATATGTCAGAGGAAAAGTGCTGCTGCAGACCGGCTGAGGAAGTGCAGAATTGCTGCGGGAGGACCAAGCACCGCAGTGAGGCGGAGCAGAGGGATCTGATGAACCGTTTGAAGCGTATTGAGGGCCAGGTACGCGGATTGCAGAACATGCTGGAGCAAAATGCCTATTGCCCGGATATTATGGTGCAGGTGTCCGCGGTCAACTGCGCGCTCAACAGCTTCAACAAGCAGCTGCTGGCGTCGCATATCAGAAGCTGCGTTACGGAAGACATAAGGCAGGGCAGGGACGAGACGGTGGACGAGCTCGTCACGGTCCTCCAGAAGGTAATGAAATAGCAGGCGGATCAGTGTTCGCATGAACAGGCAGATGCGGACCCAGGCAGATCAAAGGAAAAAGTATGGAACAGTATAACGTAACAGGAATGAGCTGCGCGGCGTGCAGCGCGAGGGTCGAGAAGGCGGTCGGCAAGGTGCCGGGGGTAACGGCGTGCTCGGTCAGCCTGCTCACCAATTCCATGGGAGTGGAAGGAAGCGCGTCGCCGGCAGACATAATAAGGGCTGTCGAGGATGCGGGCTACGGGGCTTCGCTCAAAGGCGGAAATCCGACAGCAGGCCCGGCAGCGGGCGTATCAGATGCAGTCCCGGCCTGGGCGGATGACGAGGCGCTGAAGGACAAGGAAACTCCGAAGCTCAAGAAAAGGCTGATCTACTCGGTCATCGTTCTCATCGTACTCATGTACTTTTCGATGGGGCACATGATGTGGGGATGGCCGGCGCCGTCGGCGTTCGAAAACCACGTATTCTTAGGGGTTTTCGAGATGCTGCTCGCCATCATCGTGATGATCATCAACGGGAAGTTCTTCACCTCGGGCTTTAAGAGCCTGCTTCACGGCGCGCCTAACATGGACACGCTCGTGGCGCTCGGCTCGGCGGCGTCCTTCGGATACTCGCTGGCGGAGCTATTCATCATGATCCTGGCTCAGGGAAACGGCGACAGCGCCACAGTCATGAAGTACGGAATGAACCTGTACTTCGAATCCGCAGCCATGATCCCGACTCTCATAACAGTCGGCAAAATGCTCGAGGCCATGTCCAAGGGCCGCACAACGGATGCCCTTAAGGGCCTTATGCAGCTCGCGCCCAAGACCGCGGTCCTGTGGGTGGACGGCGAAGAAAAAGAGGTCGGCATCGAGCAGGTGCAGACAGGCGACATATTCGTGGTCCGTCCCGGGGACAGCGTTCCGGTGGACGGTATCGTCACAGAAGGTGCCACGTCCATAAACGAATCCGCGCTCACCGGCGAGAGCATCCCGGTGGACAAGGCCGAGGGCGACCCGGTCTCCGCCGCCACGATCAACCAGCAGGGCTACATCAAGTGCAGAGCCACAAGGGTGGGGGAAGACACCACTCTTGCGCAGATCATAAGGACAGTATCCGACGCGGCTGCCACCAAGGCACCTCTTGCGAGGATCGCTGACAAGGTCTCCGGAGTCTTCGTTCCGGCGGTCATAGGCATAGCGCTGCTTACTCTGGCGGGCTGGCTCATTGCCGGAAGGCAGTTCAGCTTCTCGATCGCAAGAGCCATCTCGGTGCTGGTCATCAGCTGCCCCTGCGCTCTTGGGCTTGCCACGCCGGTCGCGATCATGGTCGGAAGCGGCATGGGAGCGAAGCACGGCATACTCTACAAGACCGCGGCGTCGCTTGAGGGCGCCGGCAGGGTACAGACAGTTGCCCTGGACAAGACCGGAACCATCACGGAAGGAAAGCCGCGCGTCACAGACCTCGTTCCGGCCGGCATTACAGAAGATGTACTTCTGTCAACAGCCGCAGCTCTTGAGGCTAAGAGCGAGCACCCGCTCGCGAAGGCCGTCACTGAGGCGGCTCAGAACCGCAAAGCCGCGGCGGAGAAAGCAGGGCAGAGTTTCGATATTTCGGAGGTCACGGATTTTGCGGCTCTTCCCGGCAACGGCCTTTCGGCAAAGCTTTCCGGCACGGAGCTTCTCGGCGGCAGCCTGAAGTTCGTCTCCTCGAAGGTACACGTCCCGGCGGACATGCAAAAACGCGCCGAAGCCCTCGCGTCAGAAGGCAAGACGCCGCTGCTGTTTGCCGCAGGCGGAAAGCTTCTGGGCATCATCGCAGTCGCGGACACCATCAAGGAGGACTCGGCAAAGGCCATAGAAGAGCTAAAGGGCATGGGCATCAGGACAGTCATGCTCACGGGCGACAACGAGCGCACGGCGAAAGCCATAGGCGCCCAGGCCGGCGTGGACGAAGTCATAGCCGGCGTGCTTCCGGACGGCAAAGCCGCCGTCATCGAGCGCCTAAAGGCGCACGGCCGGACCGCCATGGTAGGCGACGGCATCAACGATGCCCCGGCCCTCACCGTGGCCGACACCGGCATCGCGATAGGCGCCGGCACGGACGTCGCCATAGACGCCGCCGACATAGTCGTCATGAAGAGTCGCCTCACAGATGTCACCGCCGCCATCAGGATGAGCCGCGCCACGATACGCAACATTCACCAGAACCTGTTCTGGGCGTTCTTCTACAACGTCATATGCATACCCCTGGCCATGGGCCTCTACGGCATAGAGATGAAGCCCATGTACGGGGCCGCCGCCATGGCCTGCTCCAGCTTCTTCGTATGCATGAACGCCCTCAGACTCAACCTCGTCAAGGTCCACGACGCAAGCCGTGACAAAAAGATAAAGCAAAACTCACCGGCAGAAGGCGTCTGCACGGATGCCTGCCCCGCGGAGGAACCAAAGGAGGAAATACCAATGATAAAAACACTTAAAGTCGAAGGAATGATGTGCATGCACTGCGAAGCCCGCGTAAAGAAGGCTCTCGAAGCAGTCCCCGGCGTTGAGAGCGCCGTCGCGGATCACGGCAAAGGAACGGCTGTCGTCACCCTCAGCACAGACGTGCCGTACGAAGTCCTTGCCAAGGCCGTAGAAGCCCAGGATTACAAGGTCCTCGGGGAAGCGTAGAAACAAAAATGGACGGACCGCAAAAGTCCGTCCGTTTTTTTATTTCAGCAGCCTTAAGCTTTGGACTTTACCTCCTGCTCCAGGTAGTCCATGAATTCGTCCGCTGCAGGGTTCTCAGAAGGAGCAAAGCACGCGGCGACGTGTATCTTCATCACCTGATTGTCCGAAACGATGCGTATGTTATGCAGATTCGTGCCGCCCAGATCCACGTTGTCCGTAAGGAAAGCAATGCCAAGCCCCAGCTCCGCCATCAGCATCAGCGAGCCGGCTGTATTGGTGTGCAGCCTCCTTCCCGGAGTTATGCCGTAGATGCTGCAGGTGCGGTCGAACTGCTTCAGCTGGTGCCAGCTGTGTATCGTGTCGTAGGCGCAGATGAAGGTCTCCCCGTTGAGCTCCTCCGGGCGGACCTCCTTCCTGTCATAAAGGCGGTGCCCTTTGCCTACGGCTATTTTATTGTCGAAG
>CAMYWZ010000147.1 GCA_947302945.1 uncultured Bacillota bacterium | reverse complement strand
GGTGACTACGACAGACTGGTGCTGATGGGTTTCATCAGCCCAATGGAGGAAGACAAGTGAAAAAACTGGCACTTATCATATTGATCCTGCTGCTTTCAGCGGCGCCCGTCTTTGCGGCAGGCATGCATGTCGAGGCTGTGATACCTGTGGAAAATTACGGCGCGCCGGGAGTGTTCGAGCTGGTGAAGGACGGAACGGTCATAGACCGCATCAGCCTTGACGTGGGCGAGACGGGGCGCTTCGTCCTGAGCTTCGATACCCTGGACTGCTTCGACTACACGGTAAGGCAGGCTGGCCTCGGCCTGGACGAGCGCATAGAGTACGACAGCGCGGAGTACCGCGTGAGGATCACGACCGTGCTCTCCGAGGGGGACGTTCCGACGGCCTTCACTTCGGCGGAGAAGGCCGGTGAGAGCGGAAAAGCCGAGAAGATCAGCTATTTCAATTACGTGCTGCTCGCGGAAAGCGACAGCGCTCCGCAGACCGGGGACGAGGCCCATCCGTGGCCTTACGCCTTGCTCTCCGCTGCGTCTTTCTGCTGCGCTCTTACTGTGATCCGAAGGCCAAAAAAGGATGCGGCAAGATAGAATTTTACCCTCGGATATGGTAAAATATAAATGCAGAAAGGCCCTGCCTTTTACCGGCGGGGTCTTTCGATGATAAAGCTATCAGGACAGGATATCAATGCAGGACTACCTTGCAAAACTCAACCCACAGCAGTACGAGGCCGCGGTCACTACCGAAGGCCCTCTTCTGATACTCGCAGGCGCCGGCTCCGGCAAGACCGGCACCATGACCCACCGCATAGCCTACATGATAAAGGACTGCGGCATCAGCCCCTACGCCATACTTGCGGTAACCTTCACGAACAAGGCAGCCGCGGAGATGCGCGAAAGGGTGGAGGCCCTTGTCGGCCCCAAGCCGGGCATGTGGATACAGACCTTCCACTCGGCCTGCCTGCGCATCCTCAGGGGCGAAGCGGAAAAGCTCGGCTACGGAAAGAGCTTTACGGTCTACGACCCCGTGGACCAGAAGGCGCTCATCAAAAGGATAGTCAAGGAGCTGCAGCTGGACGAAAAGCGCTACAGCCCCAGCTACTGCCTTGCCATCATCTCCGAGCAGAAGGAAAAGCGCGTGGACGCGGAAAAGTACGCGGACAGCGTCGCCAAAATGCCTCCCGCCTTCAAGGGCATAGCCCAGGTCTACCTGGAGTACGAAAAGGCCTTAAAACGCGGAAACTGCATGGATTTCGACGACCTCATACTCAATGCCGTGCGGCTTTTCGAGCGCTTCCCGGACGTGCTTTCTGAGTACCGCAGGAAGTTCCAGTACATCATGGTGGACGAGTATCAGGACACCAACATGCTGCAGTACAGGCTCGTGCAGCTTCTGGCTGCGGAGCACCGCAACATCTGCGTCGTCGGGGACGACGACCAGTGCATTTACGAATGGCGCGGCGCGGACATACGCAATATCCTGGAGTTCGAAAAGGACTTCCCGGGGGCAAAAGTCATAAAGCTGGAGCAGAACTACCGCTCCACATCCAATATAGTCGAGGCGGCGCACAGCGTCATCAGCCGCAACAAAGCCCGCAAGGACAAAAAGCTCTGGACCGACGGCGAAAAAGGCGAAAAGATAGAGTACTACCGCGCCGACGACGACCGCGAGGAAGCCCGCTGGACGGCTGCCAAGATCTTCGAGCTCAGACGCAAGGACCCGGATCTTAAGTATTCGGACTTTGCCGTCCTGTACCGCACCAACGTGCAGAGCAGGCGCTTTGAGGAGATGTTCGCAAGCAAAGGCGTGCCTTACCAGGTGCTTTCGGGCCTCAGGTTCTACGACCGCAAGGAGATCAAGGACATGATGTGCTACATGCGCCTTGTGGTAAACCCCGCGGACGACGTCAGCATGCGAAGGATCATCAACGAGCCCAAGCGCGGCCTGGGGGATAAGTCCCTGGAGCTCATAGAGCAGATCGCAAGGGTCAACAGCTGGAGCCTTGCGGAGGCCATAGCCTCGAACGCGGTGCAGGCGGAGCTTTCCAAAAGGTCAGCGGAAGCCGTGGCAAGCCTTTCGCAGCTCCTCACTTCGCTTGCGGCACAGGCGGAAAGCAGCTCGGTCTCGGAGATCTACGACACGCTCCTGGTGCGCAGCGGCTACCTTCCCGCGCTGGAGGAGCAGAACACCGTCGAATCTGAAGGCCGCATAGAAAACCTTCTGGAATTCAAGTCGGTAATAGCCGAAAAGGAAAAGGAAGCGGCCCAGCAGGGCGGCACTCTTACCATACAGGACTTCATGGAAAGCCTTACCCTGGTCTCGGACGTGGATAACCACGACCCGTCGGCGGACGCCGTGGTCCTCATGACCCTCCATTCCGCCAAAGGCCTTGAATTTCCTGTGGTCTTCATGCCAGGCATGGAAAGCGGCATCTTCCCCAGCTACAGGACTCTTGACAAAGGGGACGATCTGGAGGAGGAACGCAGACTCTGCTACGTAGGTATGACCCGCGCTAAAAAGCGCCTCTTCCTCACCAGCGCCGAGCAGCGCATGCTCTACGGCAAGACGGACTACACCACGGAGAGCCAGTTCCTCAAGGAGATAGACAGAAAGTACCTTACGGGAAGCGCGCTGTACCAGAAGAAGGGGCTCGGGCTTTCGTACGACAGGTACAAGCCATCGTCTGAGGGCAGCTACTCGATGGGGCCCTACGTCTCGCCGCTCTCGCAGGTCTACGCGGTGAAAAAGAGCAACGAGCAAGTTCGGTGAGGGCACGGTCATAACCGCGAACGGCAGCATTCTGACAATAGTATTCGACCTTTACGGCACCAAAAAGCTCGCAAAGGACGTCGCCCCGCTCAGGAAGGTATAGCCTTCCCCTTCAGGGGAAGGTGGTCCGAAGGACCGGATGAGGTATTTATGGATATCAAACAAAGGATGGAAGAGCTCTACGCCCTCGTAGAGTACCACGCAAACCGCTACTACAACAACGACGACCCGGAGATCTCGGACTTCGAGTACGACGCCCTCACCAGAGAGCTCAGGAAGCTTGAGGCAGAAAACCCGCTGTTTGCAAGGTCCGACAGCCTCGCCACCAGAAGGGTCGGCGGCACCGCGAAGAGGGAGTTCAGAAAAGTCGCGCACGACGTGCCCGTCATCTCGCTTCAGGACGTGTTCTCAAAGGAGGAGGTCATCTCCTTCGTGGAAAGGGTCCTGGCGGAGTTCCCGGACGCGGAGTTTTCCGTGGAAAAGAAGATCGACGGCCTTACGCTGGTGCTTCGCTACAATGACGGCAAACTCACCGAAGCAATAACCCGCGGCGACGGCGCCATAGGCGAGAGTGTCTATGAAAACGCCCTCATGATAAAGTCCATACCCCAGACTCTTCCCGAAAAGCTGCCCTACCTTGAAGTCCGCGGAGAGTGCTTCATGTCCACGGAAAGCTTCGAGGCAGCCAACAGGAAGCAGGAGCTTACGGGCGGCAAGATATACCAGAACCGCAGGAATTCCGCAGCCGGAACGCTCCGCCAGCTGGATCCCAGCGTGGTAAAGGAGCGCGGCCTGGACATATTCATCTTCAACCTCGAGATCGCCGAAGGCAGGACTTTCGCTACCCATCTTGAAACTCTGAAATACCTTGCGGATCAGGGCTTCCACGTCATCGAGGAGCCTGCGCTCGCAAAGACCGCGGACGAAGTCTGGGCGGCCATAGAGCACATAGGAAAGATACGTTACAGCCTCAATTACGGGCTGGACGGCGCGGTCGTCAAAGTCAACAGCCTCGCCATGAGGGAACAGCTTGGCATGACGTCCAAGGTCCCCCGCTGGGCCGTTGCGTACAAGTACCCGCCCGAGCAGAAAGAGACCGTCATCGAAGACATAGCCGTGCAGGTAGGCCGCACCGGCCGCATGACTCCGCTCGCCATCCTGAAACCCATAAGGCTCGCGGAGACCACTGTTTCCCGCGCCACCCTTCACAACCAGGACTACATAGACGAGAAGGACATCCGCATCGGCGATACCGTCATAGTGCAGAAGGCCGGGGACATCATCCCGGAGGTCCTCTGCGTGGTAAAGGACAAGCGTCCCGAAG
>CAMYWZ010000146.1 GCA_947302945.1 uncultured Bacillota bacterium | reverse complement strand
GATAACGCAAATGCCTATAACGAGCTTCGTAAGGAAAGCTGAAAGCTCGGCCATGCGCTTCTGAAGCGGCGTCTGCTCCTTTTCGGCAAGGCGCAGGACTCCGGCTATCTTGCCCATCTCCGTATCCATGCCGGTGGCTGTTACGACGCCTGTGCCGCGCCCGTAGACCACGGTCGAACCGCTGTAGAGCATGTTCGCCCTGTCTCCGAGAGGAACGGTATCCTGCCCTTCGGCGCACATCAGGATGCCCGCGAGCTTTTCGGCAGCAAGAGGCTCGCCGGTCAGAGCGGCTTCCTCCGCTTTGAGGCTGTGGGATTCTATGACCCGGCAGTCCGCCGGAACGGTGTCGCCGGCTTCGAAGTGGACTATATCACCCACCACGAGTTCTTCGCTCTTCACAACAATGACTTTGCCGCCGCGGACGACCTTCGAAGTCTCGGCAGTCATCTGCATCAGGGCGGCCATGGCAGCCTCGGCCTTGTTCTCCTGCACGAGGCTCATGATCGCGTTGATGATGACCACCGCGAGTATTACAAAAACATCCGTGAAAGAACCAAGGGTGAAGTTCCCCTTGCTTTCAAGGATAGTGACTATTACCTGCACCAGCGCCGCTCCGAGCAGCATCAGGATCATGGGGTCCGTAACGGAGTCCAGGAACTTACGCCCTACGGAGCGCTTTTCCTCTTCCTTGAGGCGGTTCCTGCCGTTTTTCTCAAGCCTTGCCGCCGCCTCTTTGGGAGGCAGCCCCTGCTCCGAAGTTTTAAGCTCCCTGAGCACTTCTTCAGTATTTTTCAGATAGAATTCCATTGCCGTATCCTTTCGGCAGACGCGCTGAAGGCCCTGCGCTTACATTTTGGAACGTATTATGAAGCATGCCGCCGCAGCCGCAGCAAGGACTATGCCTGTCACCAGGAAGATGACGGCCCTTCTCTGCAGCCTGCTGTAGAGCTCCGAGGAACCGTCGAGCACGTGATGGTAACTGTACTGGTTCAGCGCGGAAAACGCCAGACTCAGAACGCAAACGACGACCAGTATGATGCCTATGACCAGCAGCGTTTTTCTCATGCTTTCTCCTTTTTGTCTTCAGATTCGGTGAAGTCCGTATCAAGCGCCACGACCGGAGTGTAGTCCGGATAGGCTTCCTTGACGTCGTTCACGATATGGTTGAACACAGCGTGCCTGTCGGGCGCCTCGAAGCTTACCAGAACGTCGAAGCGTATGATCTTGGTCTCCTCGTCAAGGTAGAAGCCGTGGGCCTGCAGCACGTAATCGTGCGAAGTGGCAAGGGCGTAGACTTCCTCGCGTATCTTCGCGGCGCGGGTGCCGTCGGCATTCCTTGCGTAGACTCCTATCGCCGTGAGTATGACGCCGTGCTTTGCGTAGACTTCCGCGGTGATCTTTCTTGTGAGCGCGTCGATCTCATCTGCGCTCAGGGTGTCGTCCACTTCTATGTGCACCGAGCCGTTATTGGAATCCGGACCGTAGTTGTGCAGGACCAGGTCGTAGGCGCCGTAAACGCCAGGGAAGCTCCTGACGGTGGCCTTTATGGCCTTGGCGAACTCGAAGTCCGTCCTCTCGCCGAGTATCATCGAGAGGGTCTCGGACAGCATGCCTATGCCTGACTTTATGATGTAAAGGGAGATGGCAGCAGCCAGCCAGGCCTCGATGGAGACCTGCCAAATCATGAAGATGACGGCGGCTATGAAGGTGGCACCGGAGATGATGGCGTCCATGGTGGCGTCTTCGCCGGAATTAACGAGGGAATCCGAGTTGACGCTCTTTCCTACCTTCACGAAGTAGCGGCCCAGGAAGATCTTGACGAAGACCGCGACACCTATGATGATGACGCCCGGGATCGTGTATTCCGGCGTCTGCGGCGTGATGATCTTCCTTATCGATTCAACCAGCGAGGTGATGCCGGCGTAGAGTATGATGACCGAGATTATCATGGCGGAAAGGTACTCCGCCCTGCCGTGCCCGAAGGGGTGCTTGCGGTCCGCGGGCTTTCCCGCGTACCAGGTTCCTATTATGGTTATGAGCGACGATGCGGCGTCCGAAATGTTGTTTACCGCGTCCAGCACTATCGCGATAGAGCCGGAAAGCAAACCTATCGCGGCCTTGAATGCGGACAGCAGCACGTTGACTGCTATGCCCGTGACGCTGGTCCTGATTATGGTCCTGTCCCTTGAAGTCGTTTTGTCGACAGTACTTTCGTTTATAAGTTTGTTTATATCTTTTTCAGCTTCCATACTCTGTCCTTCCAGCGCAGCTTCAGCAAACACTCATCCGAAGGCGCTTTAAATATAATATATAATTATATCACAGCATGGCGCCGCTGAACGAATAAAATGGCATCCATTCGCCGCATTTTTAAGCACGATTAACCACAGCTTACATGGGTGTAATAAAAATTTAACTGTAAGTGCGCGCCCTGTGAGTTTATAATAACAGGTGGATAATTGTTATTCTATACTCACGACCACAGGAGGAAAAACATGAGTGCTAAAACCTATATCGAGCCTCAAACTACGATACCCGTATACGACGAATGCGACGTGCTCGTAGTCGGCGGCGGCGCTGCAGGCCATTCCGCAGCGATAGCGGCTGCAAGAGCAGGCTGCAAGAACGTCATTCTCATGGAGCGCTACGGCTACTGCGGCGGCGACGTCACCGGCGGCTACGTTCTTCTGATCCCCAACCTCTCCTTCCACGAAAAGACCTACGTAAGGGGCATTCAGGAAGAGTGGTTCCTCAGGCTCAGGAAGTTCCCCGGCGCTGTAAACGGCCCGGACGCTTCCCTGGCAGGCAGCTTCGATCCTCTGCTCGTAAGAGCATGGGCAGGCGCAGGCGGAGCAACTCACGTTCCTCCCCAGATGGTATGCCACGGCTTCATGGTAGAGCCCAACCAGCTGAAGATAGAGATGGACCTCATGCTCGACGAACTCTCCGACCGCATCAGAGTCATGTATCACTCCTGGGGCTGCAAGCCCATCATGGAGGGCGATACCTGCAAGGGCGTCATCTTCGAATCCAAGGAAGGCCGCAAGGCAGTCCTTGCCAAGTACGTCATCGACGCCACAGGCGACGCGGACATCTGCAGGCTCTCCGGAGCTCCTACCTCCTCCGCTATCGACGACGAGTGCCGCTGCGGAACCACCGCTCTCGTATACAGGATAGGCGGCATCAGCATGCGCAAGCTCGCCGCATGGAGAAAAGCCAACCCCGAACTCGGAAAGGCTCTTGCTGAGCACACCCAGCAGATACACGGCTTCAGGGCAGGCCTCATCGGTGGACCGACCGACGACATAGGCTGGGTCAACAACTGGCAGCCCAAGATGGACTGCTCCAAGATCAAGGACCAGACCAAGACAGAGATGGGCACCAGGCTCAAGATCAGAGAGGTCATAGACTTCTACAGGCAGGCAGTTCCCGAAGTCTTCGGCGACGCCTTCCTGTACGACATCGCTCCGCAGCTGGGCACCAGAGGATCCCACAGGATAGTCGGTGAGTACATCATCGACTCCAACGACTGGGTATTCCCCAAGCAGCATGACGACGTCATCGCATGGCACACCACAGTCAACACCCTCAACGACAACGCTCCTATCGAGATCCCGTACAGGGCCATACTCCCGCAGAAGGTCAACAACCTCCTGGCTCCGGGACGCCACATCTCCGCTGACAGGATAGCGATCGACAACGTCAACCTGATCCCGCAGTGCGTAGGCACAGGCCAGGCAGCAGGCGTTGCGGCAGCTGTCGCTCTTGCAGACAAGACCACCACAAGGGACGTCAACATCAGGAAGGTACAGGACATACTCGCGGGCGAGCAGGACGTACCTCTCCCCAGGAATGCCCACACCGACGCAAGCTATCAGGAGAACTACGAGAAGTGGGAAAAGGGCCTCTACACCGAAGCAGCCAAGAAGGCCATCGAAGCCAAGGACGCTGCAGGCACCTACAGGCACTGGACCATCTCCGGCGGCATGACTCAGAAGAGAGCCACCGAAGATCTCGGACACGAATAGAACATCCCAAGACAGTAAAAGGCCTCCGGAAAAGCTCAGGAGGTCTTTTTATTATAAGAGGCA
>CAMYWZ010000145.1 GCA_947302945.1 uncultured Bacillota bacterium | reverse complement strand
TGTTGTAGATGTTGCTCCTCTTGTTGCGCTCACGGGTCTTTTTCTGTATGCCCGAGATTTCCTCACGCTCCTGTTGGGATGCCTTTATCTTGTCTTCTATGACGGGAACAATCTCTTTGTGGATGCGTAGATAGTTGTCGAGATTCTTGGAGACGAAGTCGTTGACGAAGCTGCGTATGGTGGGGCCGATGTCGGTTTTGAGAGCGCCTTTTTCGTCGCGGGTCTGCTTCTCCCACATATAGTTTGAACCGAGCTTGGTCTTGGTCTGGCCTTCGAAGTTGGGCTCCTGGATCTGTATGCTTATGGCGCCTACGATGCCTTGACGGCAGTCGGCGGGCTCGTAGTTTTTCTTGAAGAAGTCTTTGAGAGTCTTGGCTATGGCTTCGCGGTATGCGGCGAGGTGGGTGCCGCCGTCACGGGTGTTCTGGCCATTGACAAAAGAAGCAATATTTTCGCCGTACGCATTGCCGTGGCTGAGAACTATCTCTATGTCTTCTCCTTCGAGGTGGATCGGCGGATAGAGCGGTTCCTCGCTGAGGTTTTCGTTGACCAGGTCGAGCAGTCCGTTCTCTGATTTGTACGGAGTGCCGTTAAGTACCAGGGTCAGGCCTCTCTTGAGGTAGGAGTAGTTCTTGACCATGGTCTCGACATAGTCCATGTTGTAATGGAAGTCCCCGAACATCATAGTGTCGGGGTAGAAGCGGACAAGCGTGCCGTTCTTCTCTTTGGTGCTGTCTTTGCCGCTGTCAATGAGCTCGCCGCGCTCGAAACGCGCCCAGGAGCATTCGCCGTCGCGGTATGAGCAGACATAGAAACGTTCGGAGAGGGCGTTGACTGCTTTCGTGCCCACGCCGTTGAGACCTACCGACTTCTTGAAGGCTTTGTCGTCGAACTTGCCGCCGGTGTTCAATATGCTTACGGCCTTGACGACGGAATCGAGGGGAATGCCGCGTCCGAAGTCGCGCACGCTCACCTCGCCGTTCTCGACCTGTATCTGCACCTGCTTGCCGAAACCCATGGCAAACTCGTCTATAGAGTTGTCGACAACTTCTTTAAGAAGGACGTAAATACCGTCTCCCTGGTTGTTGCCGTTGCCCAGGCGCCCGATGTACATACCGGGGCGCATCCGGATGTGCTCTACTCCTTCAAGGGTTATTATGTTGTCGTCGGTGTAATTAATCTGCTCTGCCATTTCTCCAAGAGTTGAAATCTCACAAAGATAATCATTTTTTTTTATTGGCGTTTGACTTTGGAGACTTGCTTGAGGGCGGCAATTTGCGAAATTACTTTGTCGAGCTCAAGATTTGAGGGAACCAGCAGGCGCAGGGTAATCTCGTAGGTGCCGTTGCGGTGATTCTCGTTTACGTTGAAAGAGCGTACCGACACCCTGAACTGCCCGGTAACGTCGAGAATGGCGCTCATCACGGAATGCTCGCTGTCGGAAACGATGAACAGGGTGGCAAGGAAGCTGCCTGCCGCCGCCGTCTCCTGCCATACTACCTTCTGAATGCGGTAGGGATAGCGCTCGATCAGGCGGGCGGCGTTGGGACAGGAAATGCGGTGTATCTTGATTCCTGCGCTGCGCGTGACGAAGCCGAATACGTCGTCCCCGAAAACGGGATTGCAGCAGGCCGCCATCTTGTAGTCCAGGCCCTTGACATCCCGGGCGTTAAGCACCAGAATGTCTTCGCCGTCTCCGGCGTAGCCGGGGACCTTTTCCTTTACGATGTGCTCTTGCTGGACCTCCGGCTCTTTGCTTGACTTCTCAAGTATGTAGGCCTTGATGGCGTTGATGTCCACCTCGCCGTTTGCTATCGCGGCCATGAATGCAAGCACGGAACTAAACTTGTGCGCCTTCATGTATTCGGTCTGCATCACGTCGGGGAATTCCATCTTCCAGTTGCGAAGGCGCCTCTCCAGCAGCTCGCGTCCTTCTGCGGCCCTCTTTCTTTCTTCCGCGTCCAGCTCAAGCTTGATTTTGGAGCGCGCCTTGGATGTCACGATCCAGTTCAGCCAGTCGCGGCTGGGCTTCTGGTCTTTGCGGGTGAGGATTTCAACCGAGTCGCCGGTTTTGAGTTTCTCTTTAAGCTGTACGGCCTTTCCGTTGACCTTGCCTCCGATGCAGCGTGCGCCCAGGCCGGAGTGGATGTTGAATGCAAAATCGAGCAGCGAAGCACCTGTGGGGAGTATCCTCAGCTCCCCGGTGGGGGTGAAAACGAATATTTCTTTGTCGGGCGGAGCCGGGAGGTCTTCCGGGTTGGTGCTAAGCGGATGCTCAAGGGCATCGCGTACGCTCAGCAGCCATTTGTCGGTGGTCTGCTCATGCTTGACGCCCTTGTACGCCCAGTGTGCGGCGGGCCCGTTTTCGGCCACGTCGTCCATGCGTTTGGTGCGTATCTGCACCTCCAGGTAGCTGCCCTGGCGGTTCTTTACCGTGATGTGCAGACTCTCGTAACCGCTGGGACGGGGGGTGGTGATCCAGTCGCGCAGCCGCTTTGTGTCGGGTTCGTATTCTTCGGTAACGTACGAATATACTTTCCAGCAGAGGTCTTTTTCAGTTGCCGGATCGTCGTTGCAGTCGATGATGAAGCGGATGGCGAACACATCGTACACACCCTCGAATGGAACCTTCTGCACCTGCATCTTGCGCCATATCGACCAGGCGCTCTTGGTGCGGATCTTAAGCTTGTAGGAGATGCCTGCGTCGGAGAGCTTCTTCTTGAGCGGCTCGATAAACTCGCGGGTCAGGCGCTCCCTTTCTTTTTCCGTGGCCTTGAGCTTGTTGGTGATGGCTCTGTACTGCTCGGGCTCGGCGTGGCTGAAATAGATGTTGCCCAGCTCGCTGTTGATGTTGTACAAGCCGAGCTGGTGCGCCAGCGGCATATAGAGCATGAGCGTCTCGAGGAGCTTCTGGTCTCGCGAGGTCTTGGGAAATATGTTCAAATGGCGCATCACCTCAAGCCTGTCGGCTATCTTGATGACGCTCACCCTGGGGTCGGTAGAGTACTGGACTATAAGCTTCTTGTAGTTTTCCGCCTCCAGGCGCGTGTCTTTAGGCTTGATGGTCGATATCTTGTTGAGGCCTTCCACCATCATTCGCACATCCTGCGGGAACTCTTTGATGTCGATGTCTTTATGCACCCGCGTAGCCTCGTGCAGATAAACAGCTGCCGCACAAGGGTCGGGAAGGCCGATTTCCGATGTAACTATGGACGCTACACCGTCGGCATGCGAGATGAAAGGGGTCCCGTCGTATCTGAGTTCCCCCTCCAGGGCATCCTGCGCTATTTTACGCGCTTTTACTGACAAGAGTTCTTCTTCCATATATGCAAATATAGAACAATTATTCCTACTTTTGCAACAGAAATGAAATTTGTCCTTGATTCATCCTACAAGCCCTCCGGAGACCAGCCGGAGGCTATAGAAGGGCTCTGCGAGGCTCTGCGCAGCGGCGTGCCCGACGTTACCCTTTTGGGCGTTACGGGATCGGGCAAGACGTTTACCATGGCTAACGTCATAGAGCGCCTTCAGAGGCCGGCGCTTATTTTGAGCCACAACAAGACCCTTGCCGCCCAGCTGTACGGTGAATTCAAGTCGTTCTTCCCGTCCAATGCGGTGGAGTACTTCGTGTCGTACTACGATTACTATCAGCCCGAGGCCTACATCCCTACCACCGACACATATATCGAGAAAGACCTCAGCATCAACGACCAGATAGAAAAACTCCGTCTGTCGGCCGCATCGGCCCTGATGAGCGGAAGGCGCGACGTTATAGTGGTTTCGAGCGTAAGCTGCCTGTACGGCATAGGCAATCCTGAAGATTTCCACGCCCAGACCATAGAAGTCCGCAAGGGGGAGAGAAGGAGCCTTACCGGCCTGCTGTACAAGCTGGTGGATGCATTGTACAACCGAACCGAGACCGATTTCAAGAGGGGTACTTTCAGGGTTCACGGCGATATCATCGACGTGTTCCTGGGCGGAGCGGACGAGGCCGTGCGGGTGGAGTTCTTCGGCGACGAAGTGGACGGGCTGAGCCTCATCGATCCTGTGACCGGTGCCCACATCGAGGAAATAGACCATGTGAGCATATGTCCGGCTACCAACTTTGTGACGACACGGGAACGCTCGATTTCTGCGG
>CAMYWZ010000144.1 GCA_947302945.1 uncultured Bacillota bacterium | reverse complement strand
GAGCGCGGCATCACCGAGCCCACGCCGACATTCTCCGCCTGCTTCGGCCAGGCCTTCCTAGAGCTGCCCCCCACCAAGTACGGCGAGGAGCTCGTCAAGAGGATGAAGGAAAGCGGCGCCAAGGCCTACCTGGTCAACACCGGCTGGAACGGCACAGGCAAGCGCATCTCGATCAAGGACACCCGCGGCATCATCGACGCCATCTTAAACGGTGCCATACTCAAGGCGCCCACCAAGAAGCTGCCGTATTTCAACTTCGAAGTGCCCACGCAGCTCGACGGCGTAGCCTGGGGCATCCTCGATCCGCGCGACACTTATCAGGACCGCGGCGAGTGGGAGCGCAAGGCCAAAGATCTTGCCGGCAGGTTCATCAAGAACTTTAAAAAGTACGAGACCAGCGAGAAGGGCAGGAGCCTCGTAAAGGCAGGCCCGCAGCTGTAAAAAACGGGGTATTGGGATGTCGGGGGACTATTTCAAGGAAGACATACTG
Organism: uncultured Bacillota bacterium; assembly: GCA_947302945.1. Lineage (GTDB taxonomy): Bacteria > Bacillota > Clostridia > Peptostreptococcales > Anaerovoracaceae > RUG13409. The sequence continues at coordinate 3,653 of CAMYWZ010000144.1, read as the reverse complement.
GAGAACGCGATAAGCACGCGCCAGCGCGAGCGGCGCGAGCGCCGCGAAGCGCAGATCCGCCGCAAGGAGCAGCAGGAAAAGCGCAGCGCCGAGGCAGCTGCCAGGGCAAGACGAAGGAGCCGCCTGTTTTTCGCTGCGGTCATCGTGGTCGTCATCGCTGCGGTATTCGTTGGCCGCACTATAATCGACCTCTTAAGGCTGCAGCGGGAAAAGCAGGAGGCTGAAGTCAGGCTCGAGGAGCTTCAGATAAAGATAGAGCTGCTCGAAAGCGAACTTGAAAAGGTCACAAGCGACGAGTACATAGAGCAGCAGGCCCGCACTCATCTTAAGATGATACGCCCCGGCGAAACTCTTTACATAGTAGTCCCGCCGGAAGATCAGGAGTAGCACCCTGTATGTCATCCTGAGCGCAGCGAAGGATCCAACCAATGTTCAAAGCCAAAAAGTCCCTCGGACAGAACTTCATAAGCGATCCTCAGATCATAGAGGATATAGTGGGCGCCAGCGGCGCCGGCCCTTCGGACACGGTAGTGGAGATAGGGCCGGGCAAGGGGGCGCTCACTTGCGCCCTGGCCGAAAGGGCTGGGCGCGTCATTGCCGTGGAGCTGGACAGCTCCGTCATCCCGCTCCTTAAGGGCAACCTTGCCGGAGCCAAAAACGTTGAAGTCATAAACGAAGACATCCTCAAGTTCGACTGGAGCATGGCCAGCGGCGGAGCTTCGGCCGAAAATCCCGGCAGCTTCGGTGCGCTGCGCATCATCGGCAACCTGCCGTACTATATAACAACGCCTATACTGCTTGGCATCCTGGAAAAGAATGTGCCGGCGGAGAGCATCACGGTAATGGTGCAAAAAGAAGTGGCGGAGCGCATAGTCGCAAAGCCCGGCGGCAGGGACTACGGCGTGCTGTCGGTCAGCCTTCAGTACTACGCGGACTGCGAAAAAGTACTGGACGTCCCGGCGGAGTATTTCGATCCCCGCCCCAAGGTGGACTCTGCGGTAGTTCACATGGTCCTTAAAAAAGAGCAGCTGTTTGCAGCCGGCTCGGAAGAGGAAAAAAAGTTCTTTGCTGTAGTCAAGGCGGCCTTCTCCCAAAGGCGAAAAACGCTGCTCAACGCACTTGCCGGCAAATACGAAAAACAGCGTATTTCAGCAGCTTTAGCTGCCGCAGGCATAGAATCATCAAGACGCCCCGAAACGCTCACCACAGAGGAATTTAGAGGCCTTACAGAGGCATTGGAGGGATGAATGGCAAACATACTTATAGGTGCGCTCATAGTCATCGCTCTGCTCGGCGCCATCTTCTACATGTCCACCCACGGCGCAAGCGGAGGCTGCGGCGGAAACTGCAGCGGCTGCGCCTCGCACGAGTCCTGCAAAAAACCCGAAAAGAAATAAGCGGAACCGTTCATCCGGTTCCGCTCTTCTTTTTTTCAATATAGCCTTGTGCAGCGGAATAATACAGCACTATGTGCAAAACAGGGCCTTAATCGCTTATGTTTTCCATGACGCCGATGAAGAAGGGCAGGTTAGTGGTCCTGTCGATCAGCATGTAGACGAAGGGCCTGTCCAGATAGACCTGCTTGATGTATCCGGGAGCCATGCCTTTGCTATTCATCTCGACAGCCGTCGCGGCGCCTGCCTTGGTGCCCTTTTCGTTTACCTCTATACTGGTCTTGTGCAGCACCCTGCTGATGTAGATGCCGCCGTCAGCGGTCCCCATCCCGCCGAAATCAGCCTTGCTTTCGTCAAAGGCCTCGGGCATGCCCATGTCTGCAAGAACATCGGAAAGCTCAATGCCGTAATCGGACTTGAATACGGGGATGGCTGTCATGACCGTACTCGACTGCGGTGACGACAGGAGCTCAAGCAGTACCTTGCCGTCGAGCGCGGATATCACGTCGCTGACGCTGCTGCCTTCCCCAGGCAGCAGAGCCACGAAGGCGTATTCGCAGTCCTTATAGTTTTTGATGAATCCGACTGCGTTCTCCGTCTCCAGGTATTCGTATTCGTCCGTGTACATGAACTTTACGGTCTTAGTCTGACCGTTTGAGCAGGTGAACTGCCCATCGCGCACTTCGTTCTTTTTGTAGATGCGGTCCCATTCGGCATCGAAGGCCAGCGCGTTGATGAGATACATGATGATATTGTCCGGGATGCGGTCGATGATCTCGGGTATCATGCCGCCGGTCTTTTCCTTGACCCAGCTGTTTATGACTTTGCGGGGCTTTTCAGAACCGTCGAAAGCCATTTTATAAAGCTCGGCGCCGAAATAGTCTGCGTTCGTCTGAAGGAAGTCCTTGTTTACGGAAAAATCGCTGCTGTCTGTGAACCATATAGAGTTGGCGAGCCTGAGCGTGCCGTTTTTGCCGGCCGCCAGCGCGTTCAGGTAGCTGAGGAAGAAGCTGTTCAGCTCATCTTTGCTCATGCCAAGCACTGCCTCCATCTGCGCGAGCGTGTTCTTTTTCGCGCCGTTTGCTGTCATTGAGAGCGCACAGAGCACCGACAGAGGTGATATCAGTGTATTTTTGTCTTTTTCATAGCTTGCTTTAAAGAGCCTTACGGCAAAGTCCGCCGCCTTAGCGCCGCCTTTGATGAGCGCCTGCGGATCTTCTGTCTGTTTTGAGGCGGTGACGCCCTTCATGAGGTCTGTTGCAGCCGTCGCGTACGCAGCCGCGCATCCGGTAAACGACAGCAGCATGATCAGTGCGGCCAAAAGAGCCGCGGTTTTCCTAAAAGAGCTTTTCATCGGAGACCTCCTCGTCCTTGTATTATAACACCCTTTACCATATAGGACGGAAAAGAACTTAAAACGTTTCGAAAAATGTTCAAAAATCGCCTGCGATGTGGTAAAATATCTGTTACGTTAATGAATTTTGGGCCGCAGGGACAGTCCCCTTGGTTCCAAGGAGGAGATACAATGCTGGATATCAAGTTTGTCAGGAGCAATCCGGAGATCGTAAAAGAGAACATCAAGAAGAAGTTCCAGGACGCCAAGCTGCCGCTGGTGGACGAGGTGATAGCGCTGGACGAGCAGCTGCGCGCGGCGAAGACGCGCGGAGACGAGCTGAGAGCTCTGCGCAACACCGTCAGCCGCGAGATAGGCGGCTTCATGAAGCAGGGCCTGAGGGACAAGGCCGAAGAGGCCAAGAAGAAAGTCGCCGAGATCGCGGACGAGCTCGCAGCCCTCGAAAAACAGGAAGAGGAGAGCCAGGCTGAGCTCACGAAGCGCATGATGGTCATCCCGAACATCATCGATCCTTCCGTTCCCATCGGTCCGGACGACACCCACAACGTAGAGCTCGAAAAGTTCGGCGAGCCCGTCGTGCCGCCCTACGAGATCCCCTACCACGTGGACATCATGGAGAGCCTTGCAGGCATCGATATCGATTCCGCCCGCCGCACCTCCGGCAACGGCTTCTATTATCTTAAAGGAGACATCGCTCGCCTCCACAGCAGCATTCTGTCCTACGCGCGCGATTTCATGATAAACAAGGGCTTTGAGTACTTCATCCCGCCCTTCATGATACACGGCGACGTCGTCAAAGGCGTCATGAGCTTCGCTGAGATGGAGAACATGATGTACAAGATCGAGGGCGAAGACCTCTACCTCATCGGTACTTCCGAGCACTCCATGATCGGTAAGTTCATCGA
>CAMYWZ010000143.1 GCA_947302945.1 uncultured Bacillota bacterium | reverse complement strand
GGCGGTTATTCGAAGGCCTACCAGCCGGAGACAGGCATAGCGGGCTACACGCTGGTACAGAACTCCAACGGCTTCCTGCTGTCTTCGCACCAGCCCTTCACCTCCAGGAAAAGGGCCGTCGCCGAGGAGCTCGACATAGTAACTACGCCTGTCAAGCAGGAGCCCGTCGCGAACAGGATAAGGAACAAGGACACGGACGAGGGCCGCGTAAGGGCCAGAGAGATAGAGAACCTCAAGCTTCTGCTCGAGGCCTACAGGTCCGGCCTGATCAAATCATAAGGGGAAATCAAAAGGGAATGCAGGAGAGCAAGACCAAAAAAACATTCGTAACGGGGGCGCTGCTTTTAGGGGCAGCGGGCGTTATCGTAAAGGCGATAGGGCTTTTCTTCAGGGTACCGCTCACTAATATAATAGGCACGGCTGGCATGGGCTATTACCAGATGGCCTACCCGATCTACGCAGCCATACTGGCCATATCCACCTCGGGGCTTCCGACCGCGATCTCCAGGATGATATCCGAAAGGCGCGCCGTGGGCAAGTACTACGAGGCCTACAGGGTGTTCAGGGTATCGTTTTTCGTGATGCTGGCGCTCGGCGTCGTTACGAGCGTGGGGCTTTTCGTGCTTGCTCCCATGATAGCGCGCATGCAGGAGACCCCGGACGCAGTCTATTCGCACAGGGCCATGGCTCTGGCGCTTCTGCTGTGCCCCATCTTAAGCTGCTACCGCGGATTCTTCCAGGGGCACAGGAACATGGTCCCCACGGCTGTTTCGCAGGTGGTGGAGCAGGTGTTCAGGGCTGTAGTCGGTCTGTCGCTTGCAGCTGTGCTTCTTAAGATAGACCTTCCTCACGCGGCAGCCGGAGGCAACTTCGGCGCAAGCGCCGGCGCCTTGTTCGGCCTCATCGCCGTGCTGTTCCTTTTCCAGAAAAACAAAGGCAAGATGCTTTCGGAGATACGGATCAGCGGAAAGACCATAGAGCAGTCCACGGGGGGGATAGCCAGGGAACTTATCATAATTGCGCTTCCTATCACGATAGGCGCGTGCATCATGCCCATAGTCAACGGCATCGACACCCTGATGGTGGTCGACAGACTCAGAACTCTGGGCATAGCCGAGGACACCGCGCTCGAGATGTTCGCTGAGCTTTCCGCCATGGCGCTTCCGATCGCCAACATGCCTCAGATATTCACCCAGGCGGTGGTGCAGAGCCTCGTGCCTGTCATCTCCGACGCCTTCAAGCGCGACGATATGGACTTCGTCCGCTTCAACGCCAACCTGGGGCTGCGCTACGCCTTCCTTGTCGCGCTGCCCTGCGCCTGCGGCATGGCGGTGCTCTCAAGGCCCGTGATGCAGCTGTTCTACCCGAGAAATCTGGCCGGCGTGCCGAACGCGGCTGTCTGCCTGTGCATATACTCCGTCAGCCTCGTCTGCCTGGCTTCCAACCAGGCGCTTTCGGCGGTGCTTCAGGGCATAGGCAAGCAGAATATTCCGCTCAGGAGCCTCGTGATAGGCGCCGCGGCCAAAGTCGCTGTAACCTACGTGCTGCTCGGAGTCAGCAAGGTCCACGTCAGAGGCGCCGCGATAGGTACGGTCTGCGCGTTCGGGATCGCTGCCATACTCAACTTCCGCGCGGTAAAACGCTACACCAATACAAAGTTCGATATCGGCGCCATACTCATCAAGCCGGCGATCGCTTCGGCGGTGATGTCCGGGGTAGTCTATCTTGTCTACAAGCTGGTCCACGCGCACATGGGCAACACTGTTTCCACCTTTGCGGCAGTGCTGTGCGGCATCATCGCGTACGCCCTTATGATATTCATCACCCGGGCCATAACAGCCGAGGAAATGTCAAGCCTGCCAAAGCTGAAAAAGGTCGCGGCTCTTCTTAAAAAGCTTCATCTGCTGAAGTGATAAAACTTGTTAAAATCATTGAAATTTCGGCACTTTTGCTGTTGACTTTAGCGGACAATATAGTACAATTATCTTGTAAGCAACAGCTTAAATCAGCGGCCTTCACAAGGCCAGTTTCAGGAGGAAAACGATGAACAAGTCCGAATTAGTTGCAGCAGTCGCCGCAAATACCGGTCTCACCAAGAGAGACACAGAAGCTACCATCAATGCAGCTCTGGAAGCAGTAGAAAAAGAACTCAAGAAGGGCGGCAAAGTCCAGCTCATCGGCTTCGGTTCTTTCGAAGTCAAGGCACGCAAGGCTCGCGAGGGCAGGAACCCTCAGAAGCCCGGCGAACTCGTAAAGATCCCCGCCAGCAAAGCTCCCGTATTCAAAGCAGGCAAAGCCTTCAAGGACTACGTAAACAAGAAGTAATTACCGGAACCAACCGGCTGAAAGCAGACATTCGAAAGAGTGTCTGCTTTTTCGTATGGGAAAGCAGCTATACGGCTTCAGGCTCTCTCCACCTCAGGTCAAGCTTGCGATTCGACCTGACGCAGTCCATCAGGTACAGATTGATCAGCGTCTGATACGGAATACCGGTGTCCAAAGCTTCATTTTTAAAATAATCTATGACAGCCGTATCCATCTTGATCGATATCTGCTTTTCAGAGCCTTGGCATAGGGGTTCTTTATCGCCTTATCAAAGTCAAACTCTTTATCCAGCAAAGCGTCATTGTCGTCTTTCATAGCGCGGTCAGATTCCTTTCATAGCCTTTTCTCTCATTAGGTGTTGCCTTTCGCGAGGAAATGATTCTGATAATGCATCCCTGCCTTACACAATGCACAACAAGAAGTATATTGCCATACATGCTGCATCCTAGGATGCAACACCGTGTTTTTCGGCATTTGTTTTGCTTTTATTATCATCCCATTCAAACAAATAATGCATTTCAGGACTCCAATAATTATAATGTATATACAAAGTATTGTCAATGGATAGTTTCACGGACAAGTGTGCCAGTGATGTAAAGATGTGAAAACATATGTTGCCCCGTGTTTTTATCTCCCGAAGTAAAACCTGATCAGTTTATCGACCATGACCGAGGACAGCGGGGCACCTTCACATTCAAACGTGCAGATCAGCCCGTGCCCCGGGGTGAGACCCATGCTCATATAGACCGTAAGCTTTTTGCAGACTGATACGGCATAATTCGGGTCTCCTATCATGCCGAAATGTTCCCAGTACCAGATCTCGCAGGTCTGAGGGTGCATTATGGTAAGGTCAGGGAAGATCGGGGGCTTGTTTTTCGCGTAGTAAAGCGGCTTTTCGTTCAGATATGGGATGCCTCTGGCAAACAGGGCGTTGGATATGATCACTTCCGACTTGGACCTTACCATAGGGCCTTTGTGAGTCTGATGCATGGGCGGGATGTCGCTGTATGGTGTTTCTGTCCACGTCTCGGAAAGCCACTTGTCGATGCGGACTCTTCTGTCAAGACAGGTGTCGCTGCAGAGCGAGAGCACGTCGGGTGTGATCAGCTGCTCAAGATCGTATTCCTCAAAACCGGAGTGTTCACTGAGGAACAGATCTGCAGCGCGCAGATTGCTTTCGAGCTTTGGAATAACTGCGTTCAGGTAGCTTTTATCCGCGAGTTTTGTGATGGTCGTCAGGTCGTTTTTCGGAATATATACGTTGTGTCTTGCCTTTTTGTCCTGCCAGCGTGAATAGTAATAATCTGCGTCCTTCTGGGTGTGTTTTATGAAAAGGTTGCCGTCCGGCATATCGCTGCTCAGGTCGTAAAGCTGTCCGAGCCGGCGCTCCGTCGACTGCGCATAGTTGCGGACGGTTGTTATGATGCTGTCCATTGTGTTTGCCAGTCCTTTCTGATAATGATAAATAATGGTATTGCCACCATAATACGACTTCGCATCGGACTATGCAAGCATTTTTTTACAATTATGGCAAATAAATATATGATTTTTACGACTGAACCGGCTGCTTTCCGATGTTCCGATAGCTCGCTGACATTTCCTGAAACACTGCCAGTTGTTTTGAGCGGCTTCACGATCCCTGCCGTCCCGCTTGATTCCCAGTTTCAATGCCGTTTTCGTCCCTCACGCGTACCAGCCCATATGATTTGCATCAACAATGTCTAATTACCGAGAGTTGATGCAAAGAAATAGAGGCGTTTTGCATCAACAATGCCTGATTACCGAAAGTTGATGCAAAGAAATAGAGGCGTTTTGCATCAA
>CAMYWZ010000142.1 GCA_947302945.1 uncultured Bacillota bacterium | reverse complement strand
GGCGGCGCGGAGGGCGCGCGGAGCGCGGCGCCGCAGGCCTTTAAGGCCGAGGCGCTCCTCCCGAAGCGCTACGTTCCCGCCGGCGCCTCGCCGGAGATCCCGCTGCCGCAAAACCCGCGCGCTTATACGCCGAAGGCGGATCGCGCGGACCTTTACGTGGCAACGGTCCCCGTCCCCAAAGGCGTCCCCGGCAACATGAACCCCATGCAGAGAAAGAGCTTCGACCTCTTCATCGACCTCATCTACCCCAAAAAGCGCGAAGGCTGTCTGCCGCTCATCGTCAACGTCCACGGCTTCGGCGGCTCTCACCACAACTTCGAGCGCACGACGGAAGCCTTCCTTGAGCGCGGCTGCGCGGTCGCCTCGATAGACTACCGCCTCACCCCGCCCTGCACCGGAAAAGAGCCCGTGCAGGACGCAAAGGGCTGCATCCGCTACCTTAAGGCTCACGCGGACGAGCTCGGCCTGGACCCGGGCCGCATAGGCATTTCCGGCGGCTCCATGGGCGGATACATCACCGGCATGATCGCCGCCGACAACGGCGACCCGTCCCGGGAAGGCAGCATCGGCGGCAATACCGCCCTCGATTCCTCGGTAAAGGGGAGCGTCACGGCCTTCGGCCCCATGGACCTTCTGCACTTCGGCGACGACTGCGAAGCCATATGGCCGGACAAGCCGGAAAAGCGCGCCAACGGCGACGGTCCCTTCGCGCCTCCCGCAAGCATGTCGGGCTACGCAGGGCCGGGCAAGGGCGTCGCGGACCTCAAAAAGCACCTGGACGACCCGGATCCGGAGTACAGATACTGGCTAAGCGCCCTGGCCGAGGCCAGCCCCATCACCCACGTCACCGAAAACAGCGCTCCTATCTGCCTGGTGCACGGCATCTTCGACTGCCCCATCCAGGTCCCCATGGGCCAGAGCACGCGCATGTTCGAAGAATACACGAAGAAGGGCGTCAAGGCGCTGCTTCTCTGCAACAATAACGGCATCTACGGCGAGGACCCGGAGGTCAGAGACGCTTCGGTGAGATTCCTCGCGGACAGAGTATAGATAACAGATTTCAGGCCGCAGGCAGCGGCAAAACAGAAGAGTATGGATCTTAGAAAAAACGTCAGCAAACACTATATTTACCTCGACGCGCTGCGATACATAGCGGTGATCGCTGCGGCTGCGCACCTTTTGGGCTTTGTTGAGTCCGGCTGGGCGGCGGTCTGCACACTTTTGATGCTCGCGGGCTATGCGGCAGCGCGCAACGCCTTCGCAAACGAAAAGTACACCTGGTGGAAGGGCCTGCTCCTTGCGGCAGTCCGCGTCTATGTGCCGATCGCTGCCGTGGCAGGACTGGTCACCATCGAGATTTCAAGGTTCCCGCAGATACTCTGGCTCTCGCAGAAACCCGAGACTGCCTCGGTCTTTTACGGCATCAACAACTTCTGGCAGATCTCTGCCTTGCGGGACGCCGTCACGGGCGTGCTCGAGTCCCCGTTTGCCCATATGTGGGCGCCCGCGGTGCTCCTGCACTTCGCGGTGCTGTTCCCCTTCCTGTTCCTGCTGCTGCGTCTTGCCGGCAGGAAGCTGGGCCGCGCGGTCCCGTGCTGGGCACTGCTCTTCCTTGCGGCAGCCGGGTTTACGGCCTTCGGCCTGCTCGCGCGCTCCGGAGAGATGACCGCTTACCTCGACAGCTTCGCAAGGCTTTCCGCGCCCTTCCTGGGCATGGCTTTGGCCTTCTTCCATCACTATTACGGCTCGCTTGTCCCGCGCTTCGCGAGGGGCAGGGCGGCCTCGATCCTGATCCTCATCATCTACCTTGCGGTCTGGGTCTACATTGCGGTGTTTGCCGGCACTGACGCGCTCTGGCGCTTCGTATGCGATCTGTTCGGCATGTACACTTCGGAATACTTCATCAGGATACTGCTGATCTCGGTCGTAAGCTTCAGGCTCATCGATTACGCGGCGCTCTGTTCCGAGCCGAAAGGCGCGTCTTTCGGTGCCCTGTCGCTCGGCATCAGTTACGAATTCTACCTTCTGATAACACCCTTCGCGTTCTTCGCCCCCTACGTGCTTCCGGCGTGGCATGAGCCGATAAGGAGGCTCATCGTCATAGTCGGCCTGGCCGCTGTCGCGGGCGCCCTTGTCCACGTCGGCACGGGTATAAAGGCCGGAGCCAGGGCCCTTGCGGTCAGGATCCCGCTGCTCGTGCTCTGCCTGGCGGCTGCGGGTTACGGCTGCTGGCAGTTCGCCCAGACAAGCGACCCGTCCGGGGCCCTCTCGGAGCTTTCGGCAAAACTCGCGAAAAACGAGGAGGCTCTTGTCGCGCAGAACAAGGCTTACGAGCTTGAAGTGAAGGCTTCTGAAGACAAGTGGGCAGAGGTCTACGCAGCCTTTGACGCGGAGCGCGAAGCCGTCCCGGGCATAGTCACGCAGCTTCACCTCACCTGCCTGGGCGATTCCGTCATGGTCGGCTCGACCGCAAAGATCAAGGAGATGTTCCCGAATGCCTACGTGGACGCCAAGGTCGGCGACACCGCCTATCCCGCGCTCAACAAGCTCAAGAACCTGAACGCGAACGGCACGCTTGGCACCCACGTGGTCATGAACTACGGCGCCAACGGCGACGTGTCGGACTACGCCAAAAACAGCATCATGGCTCAGATCGGCGACAGGCCGGTCTACTGGCTCACGAACACGTTCAGCGGCCGCCTCGATTTGAACGACGTGCTCAGGGAATTCGCGAAGTCCTACCCGAACCTGAGGGTCGTGGACTGGTACGAGTACACGAAGGACCACCCGGAGTACTTCGTGGCGGACGGACTGCATCCCACGGAAGAGGGCCAGGCGGCCTTCGCGAGGATAATCTACGAAGCCATCAGCGGCGAGTACTTTGCGGACATAGACGCCCGCGAGGAAGAGCAGAAAGCGCTTCACGAGGCTGAGAAAGAAAAGCGCATGGTCTTCGTCGGAAACGACCTTTTGACAGGAGCTTTCCCCGAGATCGTAAAAGAGTTCGAAAATGCGGGCTTCATCAGCATCAGCAACAAGCGCTTTGCCGAGTTTGAGGGGAAGGGCACCAGCGGCTTTTCCATCCTCATGACCAGGCTCCAGGCCGCGATAGAGGACGGCAGCCTCCCATACAGAGTGGTGCTGCTGATGGATAATATGTCGGGTTTTGGCGCGGAGGAGTACAGCGAGCTTGCAAAGCTGCTTTCCGGCCGCGAGCTCCACATCGTAAGCATCAGCGGGAGCCTTCTGGCTTCGCCCGGCAGCCGCACGGTCCGCGACGTCCCGTCAGGCCGGCTTTCGGGCATCGCCGGAGCGGACATTATAGAGTTCTGTGCCAGCAGCGCGGAAAACGACTACGTCTGCGCAGACCGCATCCACCTCATCGACGAAGGAAACGCGGCGCTTGCAGAGCTTCTGGCTCAGCACCTGGTGCTCGCAGAAGAATAAACCGTCCCTAATCGTCATTTTTGTGATATAATAATGTGTCAGATAGCGCACCGCGCGGAAAGGGCAGGTATAATCATATGGCAAAACTCGATCTTAAAAAGTACGGCATCACCGGAGTAAAAGAGATCATCCACAATCCGTCCTACGAATTCCTCTTTGAGGAGGAGATGAAGGAAGGCCTCACGGGCTACGACGTAGGCAAGCTCACCGAACTGGACGCCGTTAACGTGATGACAGGCATCTACACCGGCCGCTCCCCCAAGGACAAGTACATCGTCATGGACGAGGGCTCAAAGGACACCGTCTGGTGGACCACGCCGGAGTATCCCAACGACAACCACCCCATGAGCGAGGAGGTCTGGGGCAAGGTCAAGGCCCTGGCCCAGAAGCAGCTTTCCGGCAAGAGGCTCTTCGTGGTCGACGCCTTCTGCGGCGCCAACAAGGACACCCGTATGGCAGTGCGCTTCGTGATGGAAGTCGCATGGCAGGCCCACTTCGTCGAAAACATGTTCATAAAGCCCACGGCAGAAGAGCTTGAAAACTTCGAGCCCAACTTCGTGGTCTACACCGCCTCCAAGGCAAAAGTCGCTGACTACAAAGAGCTCGGCCTCAACTCCGAGACCTGCGTAGCCTTCAACGTATCCTCCAGAGAGCAGGTCATACTCAACACCTGGTACGGCGGCGAGATGAAGAAGGGCA
>CAMYWZ010000141.1 GCA_947302945.1 uncultured Bacillota bacterium | reverse complement strand
CGTGCAGATAGAAGAATTCATTAAGGAGAAGTAAATGGCAGACTGGAAGAACGAAGCAGAGGCAAGAGAGCAGATAAAACAGCTCGTTGCCGAATACTATCACGATTTCAAAGAGAAAAAGGAGCCGTTTAAGCCAGGCGGCCGCATTTCCTACGCTTCGCGCGTGTTCGACGAGAAGGAGATGCAGGCGCTCACGGACGCCACCCTGGATTTCTGGCTCACGACAGGACGCTTCGCGGACAGGTTCGAGAAGGACTTCGCGGCATGGATAGGCGTTAAGTACGCGCATCTTGTGAATTCCGGATCTTCCGCCAACCTGATAGCCTTCATGGCGCTAACGGCTCCGGAGCTCGGCAAAAGGCAGATCCTTCCCGGCGACGAGGTCATAACCGTAGCCTGCGGCTTCCCGACGACGGTCACGCCTATACTCAACTACGGCGCGGTGCCTGTTTTCGTGGACGTCACGGTGCCTCAGTACAACCTAGACGTAACCAAGCTCGAGGGCGCTCTGAGCGAAAAGACCAAGGCTGTCATGATAGCCCACACTCTCGGAAACCCCTTCGATATCAAGGCTGTCCGGGCTTTCTGCGACGCTCACGGCCTCTGGCTCATAGAGGATAACTGCGACGCGCTTGGCAGCAAATACACCATAGACGGCGTTACAAAATTCACCGGAACCTGGGGAGACATCGGAACCTCCAGCTTCTATCCGCCTCACCACATGACCATGGGCGAGGGGGGAGCTGTCTACACCAACGATCCGCTGCTCCACCGCATGATCCTTTCCTTCCGCGACTGGGGCAGAGCCTGCGTCTGTCGGCTGCGAGCAGCTCAAGAAGTTCCCGGGCTTCATCGAAAGAAGAAGGCACAACTGGGCCAGGCTCAGAAAGGCTTTAGAGCCTGCCGGCGACAGGCTGATACTCCAGGAACCTGCTGAGAATTCCGAGCCTTCGTGGTTCGGCTTCCTCATCTCGGTGCGCCCCGGAAGCGGCCTTGAAAGGAACAAGATCACCAGATACGTGGAGGACCACAACATCCAGACCCGCCTGCTGTTCTCCGGTAACCTGATCAAGCACCCGTGCTTCGACCAGATCAGGGGGACCGACAAGTACAGGGTCTCCGGCAGTCTCGACGTGACGGATTTCGTCATGAACAACACGTTCTGGGTCGGCGTATACCCCGGAATGACCGACGAAATGATCGACCACATGGCAAAGACCATAATTGAAGCGGTAAACTTATAGATATTACGCATAATTAAGAGAGACAGAGGGATAAACATGAGGATCAGGCTTGCAGATTATGTGGCGGAATTCCTTGCCGGACACGGCGTAACAGACGTTTTCAGCGTGGTCGGCGGCGGAGCGATGCACCTTAACGATGCGCTCGGACACCACAAGGGGTTGACTGTCACATATAACCATCATGAACAGGCTTGCGCTATAGCCGCAGAAGCATATGCCAGACTTGAGAACCGCATAGCGGCGGTCTGCGTGACTACAGGCCCGGGGGGAACGAACGCTCTTACCGGTGTCGTCGGAGGATGGCTGGATTCCATCCCGATGTTCATAATCAGCGGACAGGTCCGCTATGACACCACGGCCCGCTTTGCATACAAAGCGACCGGGGCGGAGCTTCGCGCCATGGGCGATCAGGAATATGATATAGTTAAGGCTGTAGAGCACATGACCAAATACGCGGTCATGATAGAAGACCCGAAACAGATACGCTTTGCCCTCGAAAAGGGCTGGCATCTTGCAACTACGGGAAGGCCCGGGCCGGTTTGGATAGACATCCCTGTGAACTACCAGGGCGGCTATATAGAGACCGAAGAACTCAATGGTTATGACCCCGCGGAAGACGATGCCAAGCTTCCTCCCGCAGTCTCGGACGAAACGATACAGACTGTCCTTGAAAAGATCAGGAACGCAAAGCGCCCGGTATTCCATGCAGGTTACGGCATACGTCTTTCCGGAGGATACGCAGCATTCCGCTCTGTCCTGGAAAAACTGAACATACCTGTAGTTACATACTGGAACGCCGTGGATCTTATTGAGGATGAGCATCCTCTGTATACCGGACGCGCCGGAAATATGGGTGACCGTCCCGGCAACTGGGCCATACAGAATGCTGACCTCATACTCGCGGTCGGCACCAGGATCTCTATACGTCAGGTTGGTTACAACTGGAAGACGTGGGCGCGCGCTGCCGAAGTCATTATGGTCGATGTCGATCAGAACGAGATGAAAAAGCCTACGCTCCATGTTGACATGCCCATCTGGGCTGATGCGAAGGACTTCCTTGCAAAGCTCGATGAGGCGGCGGAAGACCGCGTGTTTAAGGGCGATGACTGGCTTGAAGTCTGCCGGGGCTGGAAGAAGAATTATCCTGTCGTTCAGCCGCGCCAGTGGGAAGAGAACGGACAGACAGCGAACGTTTACGCATTTATCCGCTATTTGAGTTCGCGGCTGCCCGAAAACAGCCTGACGGCAGTGTCCAACGGAGCATGTTGCGTAGTAGGAAACCAGGCTTATGTCATTCAAAAAGGAAGCAGGATGGCGAACAACAGCGCCATCGCGTCCATGGGTTACGGCCTTCCGGCTGCGATAGGCACATGCATAGGCGGTGGAAGAAGGAATACCATATGTCTGGAGGGTGATGGTTCCATTATGATGAATCTTCAGGAGCTTCAGACCGTCATTACAAACAGGCTTCCGATAAAACTGTTCCTTATCAATAACGATGGATACCATTCCATACGCATAACACAGACGAATCTTTTCAACAAGAACTTCGTGGGCATAGGGCCGCAGTCAGGAGACCTTTCATTCCCGGATTTCAAAAAGATCGCGGAAGCTTTCGGGTATAGATACTTCAGCGCGCACAGCAACGCGGAAATGAAAGCTGTCGTCGATGAGGTACTGAAACTTGAAGGCCCAGTGTTCACAGAGATCTTTACTGACACTACGCAGGTCTGGGAGCCCAAGAGCAGCACAAAGAGGCTTGAGGACGGAACTCTCGTAAGTCCTCCTCTTGAGGATCTGGCTCCGTTCATACCCAGAGATGAACTAAAGAAGATCATGGTCATACCGCTTATGGACGAGGAATGATCCTTTATTACGCATAACACCGTTTAGTATTCTGTGAGGACAAAAAATGGGCAAAGTTTACCTTCTGGACTGCACGCTCAGAGATGGCGGCTACATAAACGACTGGAACTTCGGAGAAGAGACCATCAAAGGGTTCAGCCGCAAAATAGCTCAGACAGGAATAGAGATATTTGAAGTCGGATTTATTAAGGGCGATAAATATGATCCGAACAAGTCTCTGTTTCCGGACATCCAGTCCATAGCTCCGATGATACAGCCAAAGGCCAAGGGGCTTAAATATGTGGGAATGCTCGATATGAGCGCACCAATACCGCTCGAGCGTATAGTGCCCTGCGACGGAACGTCGGTAGACGGCATACGTGTCATCTTCAAAAAAGACAAGATAGAACAGGCATATGAGTACTGCAAAAGGATACAGGAACTCGGTTATTTCATTTCTGTCAACGTGGTTGGGACCGACCTGTATACAGATGCCGAGTTCATCGATGTCATTGAAAAATTCAATACACTCCATCCGTTTGCGCTTTCGATAGTGGATACTTTCGGGCTTATAAAGCGAAAGCACTTTATGAGGCTGGCCTATCTTGCCGACAACAACCTGGCCGAAGGCACCATACTGGCATATCATGCGCACAACAACCTTCAGCAGGCATATGGAAATGCTGAGGCTCTTGTGGAGATGAACCTGAAAAGGGATATCATCGTCGACGCGTGCGTTTTCGGAATGGGCCGGGGTGCCGGAAACCTGAATCTGGAACTTTTTGCGGACTACATGAATGAGAATTACGATACTCATTACAAAATAGAGCCCATGCTCGAAATAATGGACGAGTATCTGAACGAGATATACAGGACAAGATTCTGGGGATACTCGCTGCCGCTTTACCTGTCTGCCACCACAGGCAGCCACCCGAATTATGCCATCTACCTTGCTGAAAAGAATACGCTTACAGTAAAAGCCTTCAACGAGCTTCTGCAGAGCATTCCTGCTGACGACAAGGCAAGATTCTCAAAGGAAAAGGCGGAAAAATACTACCGCGCATATCAGGAGAATTACGTTGACGACAAG
>CAMYWZ010000140.1 GCA_947302945.1 uncultured Bacillota bacterium | reverse complement strand
TTTACGGAGACCCGGACGTCATCCCGGTCACGGAGGAGACTCCCAAGAAAGAATGCACCAATCCCTACGGCAAGACCAAGTCAATGCTGGAGGATATTCTTTCGGATCTTAACGCTGCGGACGTGAAGACGGGGGCGGCAAAGCCCTGGAACGTCGTGCTGCTGCGCTATTTCAACCCTATCGGGGCGCATCCGAGCGGCCTCATCGGAGAGGACCCCAGCGGCATACCAAACAACCTCATGCCTTACATCACACAGGTGGCGGTCGGCAAGAGGGACAAACTGCACGTTTTCGGAAACGATTACGACACCCCGGACGGCACCGGAGTGCGTGACTACATACACGTCGTGGACCTTGCAAAGGGCCACGTTAAGGCGCTCGCGGCGATAGAGAAGAACTGCGGAGTTGCCGTCTACAATCTCGGCACCGGACGCGGCTACAGCGTCCTTGAGATCGTCAAAGCCTTTGAAAAAGCAAGCGGGGTGAAGATCCCCTACGTCATAGATCCCAGGCGCCCGGGGGACATCGCCGCCAACTACGCCGATCCGTCCAAAGCGGAAAGGGAGCTCGGCTGGAAAGCCGCCTTCGGCATCGAAGAGATGTGCCGCGACAGCTGGAACTGGCAGAAGAACAACCCGGATGGGTCTTGAATGCGTTTTTCAGTCGTTATCCCATAACGCTTCTTTTTGGTCTTCCAATTTGACTGCCATCTCGTAGGGGGAGAGCCCCGCGTTGTTTTGGAATACGCCGCAAAAAGCCTGCAAAACGCGGTGTACTGTTTTTGACAGTTCGGAAGGGCATTTTTCGCTGGCGTAGTTTTGCAGACGGCCGCCGATATAAGCGCCGTCCTGTATCCCAAGGAACGCTTCTTCCATTTCCATGTCAAAAGCACCGAAGGCGGCATGTATACCTACTGCGTCCGCAACAAGCTCATCCCAGACAGCATCGATCTTCTGGGGGAACATGCGCCGGCAGATGAAGTGCGTGCATTCGTGGAATTTTCTTATGTCGTGCGAATGCTTGAGCCACTGGTCTTCTGTAAACCCGAAGCGTTTGGCAGGAATATTGCTGTAAGGGCCGCACGACAAAACTATCAGCGCGTCCGTGTAATTCTTCTTATCCGATGTGAAGCGGCGGAATTCAGCCGGCCAGTCGGGGACGATGCCCTCCTGCGCGGATTTTTTAATATACTCTTCCTTGTGCTGCCTGATCTTAACCCAGTTGATCAATCCGTCAAATATTGAGGCGCCTTGCGTGACAGGCACCTCGCAGGGCATGCAGCGGTTCCCGATTATCTGCAAAAACAATTCAAAATCCTGTCTCTCATGCAGCGTCAGGACCGACACCGGTCCGGCCGGAGTATCTTCTGCCGCAAGGCTGTCCTGCTTGCTTCTGATAAAGTGGGACAGATCTTTTTCGGGGGCATCCTCGCCCCTCAGCACTATGCTTTTATATAGATCGCCGCTGTTTTCTCCCGGCGCCACATAGAGCTGCTGATACGTTTCAGCAAGGTGCCCGAGCGCGTCATAGCCGTAATACGCAATGTCTGTTTTATCGGTTTTCATTGTTATGCCTCTTTTCTGGTTCATTTTAACACAGGAAATGAACCTTGCATAGTCATTTAAGGGCGGGCATGCATTCATGAGATATATGCTGTCTTGCGCGGGTCGTGCGGTGATGCTATAATATATTAATATGGTTTTGTGAGGTAAAAGATATGGTCATTTGCTCAGACAGGCTGGAACATGTTCATTCGGATATAAGGGGTCCTCTGTACGAGGAGGCGCTGCGCATGGAGGCTTCGGGCACCAATGTGCTAAAGCTGAACACCGGTAATCCGGGGCGCTTCGGGTTCATGCTGCCCAATTCGGTAAGGCAGGCGCTGGCTCTTCATATAGACGAGGCCGTTCCGTACTGCGACGTCCGCGGTATGGCGGATGCCAGGAACGTCATCTGCACCTACCACATAGGTCGCGGCCTTCAGGGGATAATGCCCGGGGATGTGTTCATCTGCAACGGCGTTTCCGAGGCCGCAAGCATGCTCATGAGCGCTCTGATCGGAACAGGGGACGAGGTCCTGCTGCCGTCACCGTGCTACTCGCTGTGGAGCAACAACACCTATCTGGCCGGCGGCAAGGCTGTGTTCTACCGCTGCGATCCGGAAAACAAGTGGAACCCGGATCTGGAGGACCTAAAAAGCAAGGTCAGCCCGCGCACCAAGGCCATACTCGTCATCAACCCGAACAACCCCACAGGCGCTGTCTACAGCCACGATACGCTGGTGGAGATCGCTGACATCGCAAGAAAGAACCATCTGGTGCTTCTTTCCGACGAGATCTACGACAGGCTCGTAATGGACGGCCTTCGCTGCGAATCTCTGGGCGCCATCGCTCCGGACGTTCCCTGCGTAACCTTCAACGGGCTCTCCAAGAGCCACATAATCTGCGGCTTCAGGTGCGGCTGGATGGTCTTCTCCGGTCCCAAAGGGGAGCTGGACGAGGTCAAGAACGGCGTCATGAAGCTGGCCTCGATGAGGCTCTGCGGCAACGCCCTTACCCAGCTGGTCATCCCGGCGGCTCTTGTGGATTCCGAGAGTACACGTGAGATGCTCCTGCCCGGCGGCAGGCTCTTCGAGCAGAGAAAGGCCACTTGCGAGGGACTGGACAAGATACCCGGGGCATCCTACATAGAAAACAAGGCTGCATTCTACCTCTTCCCGGCTCTGGACAAGAGCAGGTTCGACTTTGAGAACGCCGAGGACTTTGCCATGAAGTTCCTGCACGAGAGCCACATACTCGTCATCCCCGGCAACGGCTTCGACTGGGATGAGGATCTGCGCTTCCGCATCGTCATGCTCCCCGAACCCGCCGTGCTGACCAAGGCCATGGACGACCTCAAGTACTTCCTCAGCAGGCACAGGGTGAAATAAAAGGGCGCAATCGTGTCGTATGCATCGAAAGTGTATAAAATACGCAATTATGCAAAATTGGCACAACAATATTCATTTAAAATCACAAAAAATACAAATAATATTCAAAATACCCCTTGACATACATGCGCATAGCTTCTATAATATGCGCATATATTTATTATGCTAAAAGTTTTTCAGATAGAAAGAGGCTCAAAATGGATAAGGAAAAGATCAAAAAAGTAGTTCTTGCGTACTCCGGCGGACTGGATACTTCCATCATCATCCCCTGGCTCAAGGAAAACTACAACAACTGCGAAGTCATCGCGGTCTCCGGCAACGTGGGGCAGGCGGACGAGCTGGAAGGCCTTGAGGAGAAGGCCATAAAGACCGGCGCTTCCAAACTCTACGTCCTGGATCTTACGGACGACTACGTGGACAATTACATCATCCCGTGCCTTAAGGCAGGCGCCGAGTACGAAGGATACCTTCTGGGCACCAGCCACGCAAGGCCCTGCATTGCAAAGGGTCTCGTGGAGATCGCTCTTAAGGAGAACGCGGACGCCATCTGCCACGGCTGCACCGGCAAAGGCAACGACCAGGTAAGGTTCGAGCTCGCTATAAAGCACTTCGCCCCGAGCATGCCCATAATCGCTCCCTGGAGGGAGTGGGACATCAAGTCCAGGGATGAGGAGATAGACTACGCCGAAGCCCACAACGTGCCTCTTAAGATAAACAGGCAGACCAACTACTCCAAGGACAAAAACCTCTGGCACCTCTCCCACGAGGGCCTGGACATGGAGGATCCGGGCAACGAGCCCCAGTACGACAAGCCGGGCTTCCTGGAGATGAGCGTCTCGCCCATCAAGGCGCCGGATAAGCCCACCTACATAGAGCTGGACTTCGAACAGGGCGTACCTGTGGCTCTGGACGGCAAGCAAATGAGCGCCAAGGACATCATCTTAAAGCTCAACGAGCTGGGCGGCGCCAACGGAATAGGCCTTCTGGACCTTGTCGAGAACAGGCTCGTGGGCATGAAGTCCCGCGGCGTGTACGAGACCCCGGGAGGCACCATACTTTACAAGGCTCACGAGGTCCTGGAGACCATAACCCTGGACAAGATGACGCTTCACGAGAAGAAAAAACTTGCCATAACCTACGGCGAACTGGTGTATAATGGACAGTGGTTCACACCGCTTCGGGAGGCTCTTGCGGCCTTCGTGGACAAGACCCAGGAGAAGGTCACCGGCCAGGTGAAGCTCAAGCTCTACAAGG
>CAMYWZ010000139.1 GCA_947302945.1 uncultured Bacillota bacterium | reverse complement strand
CTGGTTTTTTGTATAAGCCACTGTCTGTCCTTTGCCGCGTTTTCGAATACGAGCAGGCCGTCTGCGCTGCTTTTCAGGTAAACGGCGCCGCATTCGTCTGTCCTTGAGTATATTATACCCGAATTCTCGAGAAGTTCAATCACTCTGTCCGAAGGATGCCCGAAACGGTTGTTTCTGCCGCAGGAGATGACGACGAAGGAAGGTCGGGCGGTCTTAAGGAGGACCTCGCCTGTAGAGGTGGGGCTTCCGTGGTGACCGGCCTTTAAAACGTCGCACTTAAGGGACTCGCCGTACATTTCGCAGAGCTCTTCCTCGCGCGGGATGTCCGCGTCAGCCATCAGGAGGAGCACGCAGCCTCCGGCGTCGATGCGGAGTATGCCGCAGTCGTCGTTATTATCCCCGAGCATCACGCATTCCCTGACGTCGAAGATGTCTTCGAGCTGCTTTATGCCCCGGGAGTGATCCAGATCCTCGTGGGTGATGAAGGCCGCGTCGATGTGCGAGATCCCGTTTTTGAGAAGGTAGGGGCGCAGGGTGGTCTCGGCGATGTTCGAGTAGGCGCTGCCTCCGCCGTCGACGAGTATGTTGAAGCCGCTGATATTGATGTGTATGCAGTCCCCCTGGCCGACGTCCACGAATGTGACGGCGTGGGTATCGTACTTCCAGGGGAGGACGTGTTCGCAGGCGCCAAGGGAGAAGGGCAGGAAGAGGCCGCCGCAGCAGAGCAGGGCGTTGATGAGAAGGAGATGTCCGTGGCGCCTCCTGCGTCTTAGTATGACACGGCTCTCGGAAAAGAACCAGAAGAACAGAAGGTACCAGAGCGCCAGAGCAGGTATCGTGGGGGCAGGGGCATAGCCGCTTCCGCCAAGGTAGGTGCCGGCGTCGGCAAGCAGTTTGAGCAGGAAGGCTAAAGCCCTTGGTATCCCTGCGGCAGCGATCAGCGGGACGCCTTTCGCTATGATGCTCACCGCAAAGCTGAAGAGCCCGGCAGGAAGGAGAAGCCCGGCAAGGACTACAGCCAGAGGGTTGAGGAGCAGGCTTATAGGCGAGATGGTAAGGAAGTGGAACAGTATCAGCGGCGTCATGCCAAGCTGGACCATCACGCAGGGCGAGAGTATCTCAAAAATCGTCAGTATCCAGCGCCTTTTGTACCTGTCGGAAAGCTCTATGCACTTTGAGACGGCCCAGGGCAGGGAGATGCCCATAGAATAGGCCGCGGCGAAAGACAGCTGAAAACCCGTGTCGAAGAGCTGCCATGGATTGGCCAGGAGGAAGACGATGGCGGTGAAGCTTGCCGCGCAGACCATGTCGTAGCGTCGCTTTGCGTGGAACGACAGGAGGTTGAGGGCTATCATCAGCGAGGCCCTGAGGACCGATACTGAAAAGCTCGAAAGGGCGGCGTAAGCGCCGAGGCTTGCAAGTATGACAAAGGTGGAAAATGTGCCGCGTCTGCCCTTAAAGAGCCTTAGTATCAGGGCGTACAAAAGCCCCACGTGCAGGCCTGAGACCGCAAGCACGTGGGCTATGCCGTTGAGGCGGAACTGCTCGTACAGGTCCTCGTCCATGTAGGACGTTTCTCCGAACATCAGTCCGGCGCAGATTTGGAATTCCGTCTCGCTCATGTAAGGCCGTACGGCCTCGTAAAAGCGGCCCTTGAGGACCGACAGCCCGTGCAGCAGCGGAAACCTGACGCTGCCCGCTGTGAAGCGGAAGCGCGACACGTCCATGACAGTGAATATGCGCCGCCCTTTAAGGTAGAGCCTATAATCGAAGCATCCCGGGTTTCTGCGTCCGTCGGGAAGCTGAAGCACCCCGTTGGCAGTGATCCGCCTTCCGACAAGGTCGTAGACCGCAGCGTCGTTTCCTGTAAGCGACAGCCGTATAAGGATGCTCTCGCCGCCCACGTCTGCCGTGACCGCAGCGTAGTATTCCTTGACAGCTACCTTCGTGACCGTGCCTTCAGCCGTATAGAGGCTTCCGGCAAGCTCCGCGATCCCGCTTTTCGGAAGCATGGCAGACCCCAGCCCGAAAGGATCCAGGTACGCAAGCACCAGGACCGCCAGGCACAAAGCAAACAAAAAAAGCAGAAGGGGCCTTCTCATATTTCCTTTCTGTCCGTCACCCCGCCATTATACCTGTTTTAACCACCATTGTCAACATCTGTTAACAAACTTCCATGACGGTTCTCGTTGGCACCATCAGGGACGGTTCTCCTCGGTGCCGGATCCGGCCGCTTCCCTGACTCGGGTGACATTAAGGGGGACCGCTGGCTTTCGCCTGAGTGAAAGCCAGTGGATGGATGCCTTGATGGCAGGACCCGTGCGGAACCTTAACCTGAAACATCCATCGGACCCGATGGCGTGAACAGTATCATAACTCGAGCGGCTGGGATTCGGCACCGGGAGAACCGTCCCTGAAAGTGCGGCACCGGGAGAACCGTCCCTGATGGTGCCAAAAAAAGCGGGGAGAAAATGCGGAACATATGTTTACAAACTTTTGTTCGTGTGTTACAATAGTTTCGGAGAACAATAACGCGGTGAAAGGAAACGTCATGGCAGAGCTTAAAGACAGAGAAAAACGCGTGCTGGAGTTCATAAGCCAGCAGATCAGGCAGAACGGCTACCCGCCCACTGTAAGGGATATAGGTGCAGCTCTTGGCATCAAGTCCACCTCCACGGTCCAGAAATCCATGGAGATCTTAGAGCAGGAAGGCTGCATCAAAAAGCAGGCCGGAAAGCGCCGCGCCTTTGAAGTGGTGCAGGGCGGCCAGGCGGAAACTCCCGCGCCTAAAGAAGATCGTTCAGACGTCATAGACATACCGGTCGTCGGCAGAGTCGCCGCAGGCACCCCCATACTTGCGGAGCAGAACATAGAAGGCAGCTTCCCCATGCCCGCGCAGTTCGTCGGCCGCGGCACAAACTTCATGCTCACCG
The DNA here is from genome assembly GCA_947302945.1 of uncultured Bacillota bacterium. Classification (GTDB taxonomy): domain Bacteria; phylum Bacillota; class Clostridia; order Peptostreptococcales; family Anaerovoracaceae; genus RUG13409. The sequence goes on along the minus strand of CAMYWZ010000139.1, from coordinate 1,276 downwards.
TCCACGGAGATTCCATGATAGAAGCCGGCATCATGGACGGAGACTACATCCTCGTCCAGGAGCAGAAGACCGCAAACAACGGAGACATAGTCGTAGCCATGGTCCAGGGCGAATTCGACGCGGAGTCCACAGTCAAGACCTTCTACAAGGAAAACGGCCACGTCAGGCTCCAGCCGCAGAACTCCTCCATGGATCCCATAATCGTAGACGACTGCGAGATCATAGGCCTCGTCAAAGGCGTATTCAGATACCTGTCATAACGATTGACATTCAAACAATGCTTCTGTTATCATATTCCTTGGGGATGCATCCCGCGTTCCCAAGGATTTTTTATCGACCAATAACACTACAGAACGGAAGGAACAAGTCATATGCAATACACAAAAGAAGTTGAAGAGATGGTTTGTGTTGCAAAAGGCCCGAATCACGGTCCCGCGCCCATCCCCGAGGAGGGCAAGTGGATCCAGGTCAAGGAAATCAAGGACATTTCCGGCTACACTCACGGCATAGGCTGGTGCGCTCCCCAGCAGGGCGGCTGCAAACTCAGCCTGAACATCAAGGACGGCATCATCGAAGAAGCTCTCGTCGAGACCATAGGATGCTCCGGCATGACGCATTCCGCAGCCATGGCCAGCGAGATCCTCCCCGGCAAGACCCTTCTTGAAGCCCTGAACACCGACCTGGTATGCGACGCCATCAACACCGCCATGCGCGAACTGTTTCTGCAGGTAGTCTACGGCCGCACCCAGTCGGCCTTCTCCAATGACGGTCTCCGCGTAGGCGCCGGCCTGGAGGACTTGGGCAAGGGCCTGCGTTCCATGGTAGGCACCATGTACGGCACCCGCGCCAAGGGCACCCGCTACCTGGAGATGACCGAGGGCTACGTCACCAAGATGGCTCTCGACAAGGACGACCAGGTCTGCGGCTACCAGTTCCTCAGCATAGGCAAGATGATGGACGCCATAAAGAAAGGCGTTCCCGCACAGGAAGCCTACGAATCCAACCTCGGCACCTACGGCCGCTTTAAGGCGGAAGACGGCGCCGTCAAGTGGATCGACCCGCGCAAAGAGTAAGAAGGAGGACAGACATGGCTTTATTTGAGAATTATGAAGGACGTATACCGCAGCTTCAGCCTGTCCTGGACAAATACGGATTCAAGAGCTTTGAGGAAGTCAAAGCTTACACCAACAGCAAAGGCGTGGACGCCTACAGCATAGTCGAAAGCACACAGCCCATCTGCTTCGAAAACGTGAAGTGGGCCTATGAGCTCGGCGCC
>CAMYWZ010000138.1 GCA_947302945.1 uncultured Bacillota bacterium | reverse complement strand
AATTATTTTTGCTATATCTGCCAATTTATGGTTGCATATATGGGATTATATGGTATAATTACCTGTATCAAGTTTGCTTGTAATATTATATGCAATAAGGATCGCGTTTTTCAACACATTAGTCATTAATTAAGGAGGCAATTATGACAGAGATCGAGATGATGCAGACTGCGAGGGTGTATTTGGACAAGATGGCGAATGGGGTCGATCCGCTGACGGACCGGGCGGTGGCCGAAACGGACTGCCTGAATCAGATCCGGATATCGAGGTGTCTGTTTTATGTTTCGAACGTTCTGGGAAGGGTGATCGAGAGCGGCGGCAAGATGGGCGGCGCGCGCAAGGCGGCAAAGCAGCCGTTCACGGTCTCGTACGATCTTTTGGAGCACTTTCCTTTGTCGGACAAGCCCATAACGGTCAGTGAGATGAGCAAGCGGCTCAACGAGCTTGCGGAGCCCGGAACGATGACTAAGCTCAAAACTACGAGCATCACCGGATTCCTCATGGAGAGCGGGCTCCTTGAGGCTGCTCCGGCGGCGGACGGAAGCACTTACAAGGTGCCTACCGAACAGGGCAGGTCGATAGGCATTTCAGTCGAAGAGCGCACGGGGCGGTATGGCAGATACCGCGTAACGCTCTACAATATCGACGCGCAGCAGTTCATCCTCGACAATATCGAGGCGGTGATCGCGCTCAACGGGCGGAAGGCCGAGCCGGGGACGGAGAAGGCTGAAAATCAGGGGAGGCCCTGGACAGCCGCGGACGACGAAATGCTTGCCGAAATGTTCGGAAGAGGCGCTTCTGAAACGGAGATCGCGGCGGCGCTGAAGCGCACCGCGCGCGGCGTCCGGGCCAGGCTGAAGCGGATACGCTGAGCCTGGAACGTGCCGGCTGCGGTGCGGACATGAAAAGACCCCTGCGGGCGGGTGCCTGCAGGGGTCGGTTTTTATTGTGCTTTGCGAAGCAAGGGGCTTACATCATTCCGCCCATGCCGCCGGCTGCAGCAGCTGCTGCGGCTGCGGGATCGGCCTTCTCGGGGATGGGAACGACGCCGGCTTCGGTGGTGAGCAGCAGAGCGGAAGCGGAAGCTGCGTTCTGCAGAGCGGACCTTGCGACCTTGGTCGGATCCACGATGCCGGCCTTGATCATATCTTCGTAGACCTCGGTGGCTGCGTTGAAGCCTGTGCCCGGCTTGGCTGCCTTGACTGCGGCTATGACTACGCTGCCTTCGAAGCCTGCGTTCTCTGCAATCTGGCGGACAGGCTCCTCAAGAGCTCTGACTATGATCTGGGCACCGGTCTTGACGTCTCCGGTAAGACCTTCGGCGTACTTGACAACTGCCGGGATGGTGTTTGCAAGAGCAACGCCGCCGCCGGAAACTATGCCTTCCTCGACTGCCGCCTTGGTGGCGTTCAGAGCGTCCTCGATGCGGAGCTTTCTCTCCTTGAGCTCGGTCTCGGTGGCTGCGCCGGCCTTGATGACTGCTACGCCGCCGGACAGCTTGGCGAGCCTCTCCTGAAGCTTTTCTCTGTCGTAATCGGAAGTGGTGACTTCTATCTGAGCCTTGATCTGGGCTATGCGGGCCTGGATCTCCGCCGGAGCGCCTGCGCCGTCCACGATGACGGTGTTGTCCTTGGTGACCTTGACGCTCTTTGCGCGGCCGAGCATGTCTATGGTAGCGGACTTAAGATCGAAGCCCAGCTCCTCGGAGATGACGGTGCCGCCGGTGAGGATGGCGATATCCTTGAGCATTTCCTTGCGCCTGTCGCCGAAGCCCGGAGCCTTGACTGCAACTACGTCCAGGACTCCCCTGATCTTGTTGACGACCAGTGTGGCGAGAGCTTCGCCCTCGACGTCTTCTGCGATAATGAAGAGCTTCTTGCTCATCTTGAGGATCTGCTCGAGTATGGGCATGAGCTCCTGGATGCTGGAGATCTTCTTGTCCGTGATGAGGACGAACGGATCGGCCATGTTGGCTTCCATCTTCTCGGTGTCGTTGACCATGTAAGCGGAGAGGTAACCGCGGTCGAACTGCATGCCTTCCACGACTTCCAGCTCGGTGCCCATGGACTTGGACTCCTCGACGGTGATGACGCCTGCGGCGCCTACCTTATCCATTGCGTCTGCGATGAGGTTGCCTATCTCGGCGTCTCCGCAGGAAACGGTGGCCACCTGCGCGATAGCTTCGCGGCCGTTTACAGGAACGGAAGCCTTCTTAAGTGCGTCAACTGCAACGTCTACTGCACCCTGGATGCCCCTCTTGAGGACCATGGGGTTGGCGCCTGCGGCTACGTTCTTGAAGCCTTCGCGGATGATGCTCTGGGCGAGCAGTGTGGCGGTGGTGGTGCCGTCGCCGGCGACGTCGTTGGTCTTGGAAGCGACTTCCTTGACTATCTGGGCGCCCATGTTCTCGAATGCGTCCTCGAGCTCTATTTCCTTGGCGATGGTTACGCCGTCGTTGGTGATGAGCGGGGAGCCGTACTGCTTGGCTATTACGACGTTCCTGCCCTTGGGGCCGAGCGTGATCTTTACTGTATCAGCGAGCTTGTCTACGCCTGCCTGAAGCTTTCTTCTGGCCTGTTCTCCGTAATTGATGTCTTTTGCCATGATCTCCACCTACTTTACTATTGCCATGATCTCGGACTGGCCGAGGACTATATACTCTACTCCGTCGATCTTGATCTCGGATCCGCCGTACTTGGAATAGAAGACCTTGTCTCCTACTTTGACGTCCATCGGAAGGCGCTTGCCGTCCGCATATGCTCCGGGACCTACTGCGACTACCTCAGCAAGCTGGGGCTGCTCTTTTGCACTGCCTGCGAGAATGATGCCGCTCGCGGTCTTCTCTTCGGCTGCTTCGCGCTTGAGAACTACGCGATCTCCTAAAGGATGAAGTTTCATTGTTTACCTCCGTATATAAATTGGTTTTAAACTTTGTTAGCACTCCTGTCTTTTGAGTGCTAAAACCATTATAGCCTTTATTTTTCCGTTGTCAACAGGTATTTTGCAATCTTCACGAGAACTTGACGAAGATGACAGCAGGGGCCGCCTGTGATCATCTGAAGCCGCGGATCTCTATTTCGACGCCGCGGATGTTGAAGTTGGTCATGCGGTTGACTTCCCGGGTGATCTGTTCCTGGAGCTGCGCGGCGACCGCCTTGACGCGGCTGCCCCATTCGGCGTTGATGGCTGCCCTGATATAGAGGCAGTTGTCCGCGTCGGCCGACGAGGACGTAAGGATGAGCTGCGAAGCGCCGGGAGTCCTGTCCACTATGTATCCGATTATGTCGTTTATGACCTTCTCGGAGATCTCGAACTTCCCCATGTAGCTGTAGGAGGGGCGGACGACGGTCTTTTCGCCGCGCTGCTGGCTGCGGTCCTTGCGGAAGCTCCTGCGCGGGTCCATGAAGTAGCCGGAGAACTGCTTGCGCACCTGCAGCGTGGGCGCCGGGATGACGTGCATGCCGCTGCGCTCGCGCATGTCCTGGGCGCGCTCGCGCTGGGACTTGCTGGTGATGTCCTCGATGTGTATGTGCTCGGCCACAGGCGGGAGCTCCAGACGGGCGGCGATCATGTCCACCATGCGGTCCGAAGTGCCGAGGACCAGTATGCTTTCAGGCTGCGACTTTTCTATGGCGGCTTTGACCGCTTCGCACTGGGCATCGTCCTCGAAGAGGGCTGTCTTTATGGCGCGGATCTTGGTGCTCTGCTTCTTCGCGGAGGTCCCGGCAACGATCTGGCCAGCGTCGATAAACAGACCGTCGTCGATGATGGCCTCTATCCTGAGCTTTGCGCAGAGCTCTATGGCGTTGTAGCTCTTGCCCGTTCCGCTTTTCCCGGACAATCCGTAAATTTTCACTTGTTATCCCCACACAAATGTGATATAGTACTTGCGTTGTGTATAGTTGTGTGTTTTATCTGATCTCAAAAGGAGGTTCGAACTATGGCATATGTAATCGACGACAAGTGCATCAGCTGCGGAGCTTGCGCAGGTGAGTGCCCCCAGGAAGCCATTTCCGAGGGAGACGGCAAGTACGTGATCGATCCCGATAAGTGCATCGACTGCGGAGCTTGCTCCGGCGTTTGCCCGATGGAAGCTGCTCACAATTAAGAGCATCAACAGAGAAAAAAAGACAGGCGGGGCGAAAAGCCTCGCCTTCTTTTATTCTTCCTATTTGCCTTCCCCCTTGGGGGAAGGTGGCGCGCAGCGCCGGATGAGGC
>CAMYWZ010000137.1 GCA_947302945.1 uncultured Bacillota bacterium | reverse complement strand
GAACGGCAAGTGCGAAATAGATCCTCAGAAGGACTGCGCATGGGAGAAGATCTATCAGAGGCTCGCAAAGCAGGGCAGGAATCCTGAGTTCGTAGCTCAGCCCGTCCAGCTCCGCGACTATTCCAAGGTCAACTTCCAGGTCGTTCACGACTTTGTCAATAGCGTCAGAGAAAAGAGGCTCGACGGCTGGTACGGCGGCGTCCATCCTCTTGAAAAGAAAGAACTCACGGAGCACATCGCTCCTGTCGTCTTCCCGGCACCTGAAGAGGTGGTCATCCCCCTCAACATGGCTGCAGGAAAGCCCGCTACACCCATCGTAGCAGTGGGAGATAAGGTAAAGCTCGGCCAGAAGATCGCGGAAGCTTCCGCCTTCATCAGCTGCAGCGTACACTCCAGCGTCAGCGGTACCGTCACCGCCATAGAAGACCGTCCGGGAAGCAGAGGCCCTGCTCCTTCGATAGTCATCAAGTCAGACGGAAAAGACACCTTAGACGAGTCCGTAAAGCCGGCCAAACCCCTCGAAGAGCTCACACCGGAAGAGATCGTGGACCTCGTTAAGGACAAGGGCATCGCCGGAATGGGCGGCGCTTCCTTCCCGACCTACGTAAAACTCAAGCCCGGCAAACCCATCGATTACGTCCTCATCAACGGCTCCGAGTGCGAACCTCTGCTCACCGCAGACCACAGAGTGCTCCTCGCCTACGCGGACGACGTCATCTACGGTCTGAAGGCTGTCATGAAGGCTGTTGCCGCTCCCAAGGGCATCCTCGTAATAGAGGAGAACAAGCCGGACGCCATAGAGCTCCTCAAGGCCAAGCTCGAAGGCTGCGACAGCATAGAAGTCATGCAGGTCACCACCCAGTACCCGCAGGGCGCTGAAAAGATGCTCATCAAGCGCGCTACCGGCAGAATGGTACCCAGCGGCGGACTTCCCGCTGACGCAGGCTGCGTAGTCTGCAACGTCAGCACCGTCAAGGCCATCTCCGACGCCATCAAGACAGGCATGCCTCTTGTTGAAAGAGTCGTCACCGTCTCCGGCGAAAGGATCGCCCACCCCGGCAACTACCTCGTCAAGATAGGTACGGACGTCCAGGACATCATCGATTACTGCGGCGGCATTCCCGGCGACAACTACATCGTCAAGATGGGCGGCCCCATGATGGGCGTACAGCTTAAGGAATTCGGCGTTCCCATCGTCAAGGGCGCCAACGGCATCATCGCACTGGAAGACGACCACCCGGTCCAGCAGGAATGCATCAAGTGCGGACGCTGCGTGGACGTCTGCCCGATGGAGCTCAAGCCTCTGTACTTCTACAAGCACTCGGCGCATGTCGATGGCCAGACCTACAAGGATCTGAAGGTCATGGACTGCATGGAGTGCGGATGCTGCCAGTACATCTGCTCGTCCAAGATCCAGCTCTTAGACTACATCAAAGCCGGTAAACAGGCAGTAAGGGGGATGAAGTAAAATGTTGATCACCCAGTTAAAGAATAAAGAAGCCCTTGCCAAGCTGCTCGCAGGCAAAAAGGTATTCGTTATCAACTGCCACGGCTGCAAGGAAGTCTACTTCCCCGAAGCCGAAGCTGCAGCTTTTGAGGCAGAACTCAAGGCCGCCGGCCAGCTCACCGGAGTATACACCACGGACTACATCTGCAACCCGGACAACTTCAAGGCACGCGTTGCTTACTACAAGGACATGGTGGATGCGGCAGACGCCATCCTGGTCCTCTCCTGCGGCGTAGGCGTTCAGACCGTTGCAGAGATCTACGAGGAAAAACCCGTATACGCAGCCTGCGACACCCTGCGTCTCCCCGGATTCCAGGGAGTAACGCCGCTTACGGTAGACTGCGGCCAGTGCGGAGAATGCTTCCTCAACCTCACCGGAGGCATATGCCCCATCACTGCCTGCTCCAAGAGCCTTGTCAACGGCCCCTGCGGCGGAACCAGCAGAGAGGGAAAGTGCGAGGTCAATCCCGAGATGGAATGCGGATGGGAAAGGATCTACAGACGCCTCGAGGAAAAAGGCCGCCTTGCGGAATTCAACTTCCCGACGCAGCTGCACAACTTCGCTACGTTCGAAGCAACAAAAGAAGCAAAAGAAACTATAATTGAGTAATGATAGGAGATAAGTAAATGAAAGTTACTGAATTATTCAAAAACGGTGAATTTGTAGTAACAGCTGAAGTCGGTCCCCCGAAGGGATGCCACGTCGAAGGTCTTGTAGAAGAAGCCAAGGAATACCTCAGCGGACTTCACGCTGTAAATATCACGGACTGCCAGTCCTCCGTACTGCGCCTGTCCTCCCTGGGTATGTGCAGAGCTCTTAAGGACGCGGGCCTCAACCCGATCTTCCAGCTCACCTGCCGCGACCGCAACAGGATAGCCATTCAGGCAGACCTGCTCACAGCAGCCATGTTCGGCATCGATAACGTTCTCGCCCTCACCGGCGACTACACCACACTCGGAGACAACAAGGAAGCCAAGCCGGTATTCGATCTGGATTCCGTCTCCCTGCTCCACACCATGGTCACTCTCGAGTCCGGCAAGGACCTCGGCGGCAACCCGCTCGACGGAGATCCTCCTTCGTACGCTAAGGGCGCTGTAGTCTCCCCCTGCTCCGACTCCGTGGATGCACAGCTTGCAAAGATGCAGAGAAAGATAGCCGCGGGCGCTGAATTCTTCCAGACCCAGGCAGTCTTCGATTCCGCCAAGTTCATAAAGTTCATGGAGAAGGCCTCCAAGTTCGGAAAGCCCGTACAGCTCGGCGTCATCATCCCCAAGAACGCCGGAATGTGCAAGTTCATGAACAAGAACGTTGCCGGGATCTCCATCCCGCAGGAGATGATAGACGAGCTCGCAGCCGATAAGGAAAGAGCCAAGGCAGGCATCACCGGCCTTGAGATCGCAGCCCGCATCATCAGGGAGTGCAAGCCTTACTGCCAGGGCGCTCACATCATGTCTCTTGGCTGGGAATCCAAGATCCCCACACTCATGGAGATGGCTGGCCTCAAGTAAGCCGCACAGCAAAAACTTATACCCGGACCGCAAGGCCCGGGTTTTTTAGTTGCGCGTCATCAAAAAACAGCTGAAATGTTTGGCGCCTTCGCATAAAAAGATTGATTCTTTTGTGAGTATGTCGTAAAATAGCTGTTATCATTCTAAAAGCAATTATCGGAGGTCATTATTATGAGCGAAGGTCGTGAGCGGCTGGGAAGCCGTCTCGGATTCATTCTCCTGAGCGCAGGCTGTGCTATAGGATGCGGAAACGTCTGGAAGTTCCCCTGGATGACAGGTCAGTACGGCGGAGGCGGGTTCGTCCTCGTCTACGTCCTGTGCCTCATCCTTTTAGGTCTTCCTTCCATGACTATGGAGTTTGCGATGGGCAGAGCCTCGCAGGCAAGCCCCGTAGGCATGTATCAGAAGCTTGAAAAACCGGGCCAGAAGTGGCACATCCACGGATATTTCGCGCTTCTGGGAAACATCGCCCTGATGGCGTTCTACACCGTCGTCACCGGCTGGATGATCTATTATTTTGTTCAGTTCCTGGTCGGCCAGAACACTGATCTCGGCTTCGTGGGTATGATCACCAATCCGAGCGTCAACGTGATCTATATGCTGATTGCTGTTGTCCTCGGCTTCCTGGTGCTGAGCTTCGATCTCCAGGGCGGCCTGGAGCGCGTTTCCAAATACCTGATGCTGGCGCTCTTCCTGCTGATGATAGTTCTGGCCATCCACAGCGGTACTCTCGACGGCGCCGCCAAGGGCCTTAAGTTCTATCTTGTTCCGGACTTTTCAAAGATCACCGGGAAGGTCATAGTCGGCGCTATGAATCAGGCGTTCTTCACCCTGAGCCTTGGCATAGGCTCCATGGCCATCTTCGGAAGCTACATCGGAAGAGAACGCTCCCTCATGGGCGAGTCTGTCAATATAATCATACTGGACACCGTCGTAGCCATCATGGCGGGCCTGATCATATTCCCGGCCTGCTTCACCTACGACATTCAGCCCGGACAGGGCCCCGCGCTCCTGTTCAACACCATGGCCACCGTATTCATGAACATGGCGGCCGGCCGCATCTGGGGAACGCTGTTCTTCCTGTTCATGGTCTTCGCGGCCATGTCCACAGAGCTTGCGGTATTTGAGAACATCCTCGCCTGCATACGCGAGATGACAGGCTGGAGCCGCAGGAAGGGCTGCATCATCTGCGGACTAGGCATCTTCGCCCTGTCCCTCACCAC
>CAMYWZ010000136.1 GCA_947302945.1 uncultured Bacillota bacterium | reverse complement strand
CTTTCCGAACTCGTAGTCTCCGCAGGCCATGCCTATCATCTGTGCTTAGTAGTCTCCGCCGTTCCTAAGGTATGCCTTGTCGCCGTTGGAGCTGATGTAGCCCATGGCTACGGTCTTTCCGAGGGAAGCACTGGTGTTGTCATTGACCATCTTCTTCTGTTCCTCGAAGTACTTGTCAGCCTCGGCTTCCTTGCCGAAGATAACGCCGAAGAGCTTTACCCACTCGACTCTTGCGAGGGGGCTTCCTTCCTTGGAGGAGTCCTCAACGAGCGAAGGGATCTTGAGCTCGTCGAACTTCTCGAGGACGTCCGGCTTGCTGTCGATCATGGTGGTGTTGACGTGGAGCTGGATGCCTTCGGACACGATCTTCTCGAAATCAGGCTCGGAGTACTTGCCGCCGAACTTGATCTTGCCGCTTTCCATTGCAGCAATTACATTGGGAAGATACCAGCCGGACTTGTCGGTGCCTACAAGCGGGGTGCAGTCGAGAGCGCCGATGGCGTCGACCAGGGACTCCATACCGGTGCTGCACATGTAGACCTTGGTGATGGGCTGCTGGAGGACCAGGGTCTTCTCGTCGATGTCGCCTTCGCCGGGCAGGGGCTTTCCTTCAGGTACGATGAGGTACTTGTAGCCGCCGGTGCCTGCAGTGATGATGCGGTATCCACCTTCGAACAGTTCGATGGAGAAGCGCTTTGCGTACTCTATCTTCATCTGTCCCAGGCTCTTGAGCTCGAATTTCTCGGGCTCGTTCGTGTTTGCCGCGTTGTTGTTTGCTGCGTTTCCATTGTTCTTGGTGCAGGCGGCGAAGCTGAAGAGCATCACCAGCACCATCAGAAGCGCAAAGATCTTTGTTGTTCTTTTCATGAAGAACCTCCTTTAATAAAATAATAAACGTTTTATTCAGACTGCCGCCGAATGCGATCCGGGCGGCAAGTATCTGTCTGTTTAACAGGTCACAGTATCTCACGCCTGCTCATGACGCTCATGGCAACGAACATGAAGACCACCGCATATGCTGCAAGGATCAGTATGCTCACGATGCTTGCCGGCTCGCCGTAGGCTATGGCCCTGAGGCTGCCGCTTGCGTGGGTCAGGGGCAGAATGCTTATGAGCACCTTTATGAACTTCGGCACCTGATCGAGCGGGAAGAAGGTGTTGCAGAGGAAAGTCATGGGAAGGATCGCGTAAGTCGTGAACCTTCCGACGTCGCTGTGGAGCCTTGCCAGTATCGCTACCGCAACGCCCAGCGCCGCAAACGACAGCCCGTTGAGCAGCATCACGAGGAAGAAGGCCAGGTTGATCTTCATGCTCGCGCCGAAAGGTATGGATATGAGCAGGATCAGCACTCCGCCGTACATACCTCTTATGGAGCCGCCCAGCATCTGCCCTATGATGTAGGACGGTATGGGCGTCGGCGAGATGACCAGCTGGTCGAACGAGTGCTCGAACTGCTTCTGGACGCACAGAGGCGTGCTCACGGCGGAAAAGCTGGTGTTCATCGTTGTGAGCGCGATTATTCCGGGGATCAGGAAGTCTATGTACGGCCTGTCCGAAACGGACTTCGTGGAGCACAGGCCCCAGCCGAGAGCTATCATGTAAAGCAGCGGGCTTATCATGCCGGACGTGGTGATCTTCACCCAGTCGAAGTTGAATTCCACCCACTTTTCCCAGAGGACCGTGCCTATGGGCTTAAGGTACTTTTTTATAGGGTTCATTTGTCCGTCAGCCCCCTTCCTACGATATTCAGGAACACGTCTTCAAGAGTGGTCGCCCTGAGCATGACGCGGTTTTTCTGCGTTCCTGCAAAGCCCAGCGCCTCCTGCTGAGTCGGGAAGAAGCTGCTTACGGTGCCATCTTCTCCGAAAACGTCTATCGCGTATTCGCCGAGCTCTTTGATGAAGGCCTCCGGGGTCTCGAGTCTTTCGACTCTGCCCTTGTTTATCATGGCTATGCGTCCGCAGAGCTGCTGGGCCTCATCCATGTAATGGGTGGTGAGTATGACTGTCATCCCCTGCCTGTTTATGGCGCGGGTAAGGTCCCAGATCTGGCGGCGCGAAGCCGGGTCGAGGCCTACGGTCGGCTCGTCGAGTATCAGTATCTCGGGGCTTGTAAGAAGCGCCCTGCATATCATGAGCTTTCTCTTCATCCCGCCTGAGAGTTTGCGCACGGTCTTCTTTCTGTGTTCCAGAAGACCGCAGAAATCCAGAAGTTCTTCGCTGCGGCTTCTGATGTCGGCCATGTTCATGTAGTAGAGCCTGCCCTGAAGCTCCATGATCTCGTCAAGGGTCATGTCGTTTCTCAGGGAATTGTGCTGCGTTATGAGCGACAGCTTGCGCTTTATGTCTATGCGGCTCCTTGTGAGCAGCTCGCCGTCTATCCTTATCTCGCCTTCAGTCGGGTGAAGAAGCGTGGATATGACGTTTATGAGCGTGGTCTTTCCGGCGCCGTTGGGGCCTAAAAGCCCGAAGAACTCGCCGGTCTCTATCTTAAGATCCACGTGTTCCAAAGCGTTGACCTTTGCTTTCGGATAGCGCTTTGTAAGACCTATGATCTCTATCAAGACAATACCTCCTCTATGCTTCCTTCTGCGTTCATGTATATGCTTTCAAGCTTTTTTAGAGTCTCCTCGTCGGCGTTCCACATGCCGCGGCGGGAGGCCTCCAGCAGCCTCTCGCTTACCGAGAGGACAGACCATCTGTTGACGCTCTGCATCCACTCCCTGAGTTTGTCGTCGAACAGATAGCGTTCTGCCATCGCCTGATACATCCAGTCTTTTGCGGTGCCTGCGGTAGCGTCCCAGCCGAAGAAGTGATCCACGGCCAGGGCTATTTCCTGGGCGCCCTTAAAGCCGTGTCTCTGCAGGCCTTCTATCCACTTGGGATTGAGCAGGCGGCTCATTACTATGCGGGCAGTCTCGCGGTTTATGTCGCGGGTGACGGGGCGGTCGGGATCATCCGTGTGGCCGGTTATGGACAGCGGTTTGTTTCCCGATGCGTCCCTTACGTATGCAGCAAGGCCTCCGTGATAGCCGTAGAAATCGTCGCTGTCGAGCATGTCGTATTCGGCCTGGCTCTCGTTCTTGATCGTGACGGAGACCTTCGACATGCGCTGCCTGAGCGACTCGGTATGCTGCACGCCGTGCTCTTTGGCGCTGTAGACGTAGCTCGACCAGGTCTCGAAGACCTTGGCAATGTCGCGGAAATCGTTCCACTGCTTGCTGTCTATGAGCTTTGCGACTCCGGTGCCGTAGCAGCCGGGGGCGCAGCCGAAGACTCTGGGATATGATTCGTCTCTGGCCTGCTCCTCGGGAACTCCCTCGGATATGAGCTTTTCCATGTCCTCGCGGACGTGCTTTTTTATGTAGTTGATCTCTTCGGGCTCGTCGAGGGCCGCAGCCTTTGCGACCGCCTCGTCCATGAGCCTTATCAGATTGGGGAACATGTCCCTGAAGAGTCCTGAGATGCGAAGGCTGACGTCTATCCTGGGCCTTCCGAGGTCTTCGCTGGGAATAGGCTCTACACCGAGGACTGTCGTAGAAGCTCCGAGATAGACCGGACGCATGCCCATAAGGTACAGGCACTCCGCAAAGTCCTCGCCCACGGTCTTGACCGTATTGCCTGCCCAGACTACCATGGCTACGCTTTCGGGGAAACCCTCGCTGTCTTCCCTGAACCTGGCTATCATCTGCTCCGCAAGCACCTTGCCCATGGCATAGGCAGCTCTTGAGGGTATCTGCGCCGGGTCTACCGCGTAGAAGTTGCGCCCAGATGGCAGTATTGAAACGTTGCCTCTTGTAGGATTGCCTCCTGCCGAAGGAGGAACGAATCCTCCGTCAAGGCCTTCGATCAGGTTGTCCATCTCATCGGTGGTGCGGTCCAGCCTTCTCTTGACTTCCGTGCAGACAAAACGGAGCACCGTCCTGAGATCCTCTTTTGGACCTGGGAAAGCTTCCGGCTCTATGGCTGCATCCACTGCGGACTCCTTAAAATCCGCGTCTGCAAGCCTGTCCATGATGCGGCGCGAAGCGTCTGTCGCCTCATCGAGAAGCATCATGCCGCTTTTGGCTCCGAACATGGCTGCCGGATCCTTCTTTACAGCATCCTCGTCATAGCCCATTGCGCCGAGGATCGCTCCGGAAAGCGATGGAACGTTGCCGTTCCTTACCCTCACGAGCATCCTGAGCATGTTGTTGTAGAGTTTTCCTTCCGGCGGCACCTCTCCGAATATGTGAAGGCCGTCCTTTACAGCCGAGAA
>CAMYWZ010000135.1 GCA_947302945.1 uncultured Bacillota bacterium | reverse complement strand
GTCTGCCGGCATTGCGTATTCTTTGGATATGGGATTGGTAACCAGCATACCGCCTTTCAGGCCTAACTGCATTTTGCAGTTGAAAGAGTCAGCGATCTCTTTAGGAGTATCCAAGCGATAATCTACCTTGAGTCCGCTTTTGTCCGTGTAGAAAGCGGGCAGTTCTTCCGTGCCGTAGCCGATCACCGGCACGCCCTTCGTCTCCAAATATTCAAGGGTGAGCTTAAGGTCCAATATGGATTTGCAGCCCGCGCATACGACAATAACTGAAGTATTGGCAAGCTCGTCAAGGTCCGCGGATATATCCATCGTTTCGGTGGCGCCCCTGTGCACTCCACCGACACCTCCCGTAGCAAACACTCTGATCCCTACGAGACTGGCGCCTATCATGGTGGACGCTACGGTAGTTGCTCCGTCAAGCCCCTTTGACAGCAGTACCGGCAGGTCCCTTCTGGACGCTTTTATCACATTGTGCCCGCTTTTGCCCAAGTACTCTATCTCGTCAGCACTGGCGCCGACGATAAGTTTCCCGCCGATAATGCAGATGGTAGCCGGAACAGCGCCGTTATCACGAACTATCTTTTCCACGTTCAGCGCTGTTTCCACGTTCTTGGGATAAGGCATCCCGTGGGAAATTATCGTGCTTTCAAGGGCAACGACCGGCTTGTTTTCGCTTAGCGCCTGGTATACTTCCTCAGATATCTTTAGGTAATCCATAATCTGATTTACTCCTGTTATTTATTCATATTTCTGAGCTTTTTAACTGTTTCGCAGATTATATCGGCTGCGGTATATACTTCTTCTTCAGTGTTGTATTCGCTGAAGGAAAAGCGCACAGAACCGGCAGCTATCTCTTTTTCGATGCCCATCGCCATCAGCACATGTGAAGGATCGACCGAACCGCTTAAACATGCAGAACCCGTGGATGCACAGACGCCTTTCAGGTCGAGATTCAGCATGAGTGCCTCACCATCTACTCCCCTAAATGAAATATTCGATATTCCGCCTGCCCGTCTTGCAGACGCGGAATTCACAGTTAAATCCTCAATTCTGGAAGTGATAAGCTCCTCCAGCAACCCGGATAGTTTTCGTTTTCTGGAATTGATCGCATCCCGGTTAGTCATTATATCTCGGCAAGCTATGCCTAAAGAATAGATCCCGGGCAGGTTTTCCGTCCCGGCGCGTTTGCCCTGCTCCTGGGCGCCTCCATAGATCAGTTTGGATATGTCAATACCGCTTCTTACAGTCAAAACGCCGCAGCCCTTGAGCCCATGCAGTTTATGCGCGCTCAGCGAGAGCATATCTATTTGACTGTTCGCTAGTTTGTATTCAACGTCATATATTCCCTGCACTGCGTCTGTGTGGAACAGGGCTCCTTTTAAATGAGCTATTTCGGACAAAGCATCTATGTCCTGGATAACGCCCGTTTCATTGTTGACTGACATTATCGATACAAGGAATACATCTTCGGTAATAACGCGCTTAAGGGAGTCTGCTGATACGACTCCGTTTGGATCCACAGGCAAGTATATTACATTGTATCCTTCTGATTCAAGCCGCTTTGAGCAGGACAGCACAGCCTTGTGCTCGATTTGGCTAGTGATAAGCGTGCGCCTGTGATTACCGGGAGCGTGCGCGGTGCCATACAGAGCCCAGGTGTCGGATTCGCTGCCGCCCGAAGTAAAATATACTTCATTGGCGCGGCATCCCAGAAGTTCGGAAACGCTGCGCCTACTGTCTTCTACAAGCTTACGGGATTTTCTTCCTTCCGCGTGTATACTGGAAGGATTGCCGCAACAGTCCTGCAATACGCGCGGCAATTCCGCAAGTATCCCGGGGCTGACCTGTGTAGTGGCCGCATTGTCAAAGTAAATGGATCTCATACGCTGAAAGGGGGAGGATGTTTCCTCCCCCATATCCGTTATTTATTTCTTAAGAGTCTCTTTTGCAAGTTCGCAGACATGCTCGGGAGTAAAGCCGTATTCCTTGAACAGGAACTTGTAAGGCGCGCTCTGGCCGAACCTATCAATGCCCAGCACCTTGCCGTCAAGTCCGACGTACTTGTGCCAGCCAAGCGTTGCGCCCGCTTCTACGGCGACCCTGGCTCTAACCTTGCTGGGCAGCACACTCTGCTTGTATTCCTCACTCTGCTCGTCGAAGAGCTCAAAGCTGGGCATGGAGACCACGCGGGCATCTATACCTTCCGCCTTCAATTGTGCCTGAGCAGCTACGCACAGCTCGACTTCGCTGCCGGAGGCGATCAGGATGCAGTCTGGGTTCTTCTTCCTGCTGTCGGAGATAATGTAGCCGCCCTTCAGCGCATCCTTGCCGCTCTTTTCGTTGAGCTGGCAGTCCTGGCGAGAAAGGATCAGTGCAACAGGCCTCTTCTGGGTCAATGCGGCGTACCAGCCCGCGGCGACTTCATGGCTGTCACATGGACGGAACACCACGAGGCCCGGTATGGCTCTCAACCCGGCCAGCTGTTCGACGGGCTGATGGGTCGGGCCGTCTTCGCCAACGCCTATGGAGTCGTGTGTAAGCACATAAGTCACGGGCAGCTTCATTATTGCCGCGACGCGCAGGGCGTTTTTCATGTAATCAGAAAAAACGAAGAATGTCCCGCAGTAAGGCCTGAGACCGCCGTGCAGCTTCATGCCCGCGCAGATGCACGCCATAGCATGTTCCCTGACGCCGAAGTGAAGGTTCCTGCCGCTTCTGTCTTCAGCGGAATAATCGCCCTGTCCCTTCATGTACGTCTTGTTGGAAGGAGCCAGGTCGCCGCTGCCGCCGATAAGGTTGGGGATCTTGGTGGCGAGGCGGTTGATCACGGTGCCGGAGGAATTCCTTGTGGCAGCCTTGCCTTCAAATGCCCAGAAGGATTCATCGTTAAGAAGATCTACGGGCAGTTCCTCGGAATGCCAGATATCCCATTCCTTGCGCAGTTCGGGATACTTCTCGCTCCACTTCTCAAACAGCTTCTGCCATTTCTCCTGGGCTTTTGCGCCGGCTTGTGCGGTCTTGGCAGTTATCTGATACACTTCTTCGGGAACCGCGAAGCTCATGGGTTCCTGATCGATCCAGTGCAGCTTCTTCTTAAGAGCGATTATGTTGTCCTCGCCCAGAGGCTCGCCGTGGGCGCTGGCCATGCCCTGCTTCGGGGAACCGTAGCCGATAAGAGTGTGGCACACTATAAGGTTGGGCTTGTCGGAGAGCTTGGCGAGCTTAATGGCAGCGTCAACGTTCTCAAACTGGTTGGCATCAGCAACGTCGATGACGTTCCAGCCGTAGGCGCGGAAACGGGCGGGAACGTCTTCCCTGAAGGCGATATCCGTGCTGCCTTCGATAGAGATCTCGTTGTCATCGTACAGCGCGATCAGCTTGTTGAGTTTGAGCGTGCCGGCAAGAGAGCAGGCTTCATGGCTGAGGCCTTCCATCATGCAGCCGTCACCGAGAATAACGTAGGTGTTGTGGTCAACGATATTATAGCCGCGGCGGTTGAATTTGTTGGCCAAAACTGTCTCGGCGAGCGCCATACCTACGGCATTGCTTATGCCCATGCCCAGAGGGCCAGTGGAGGTCTCAACTCCGTTAGTGTGGGCGTACTCGGGATGGCCCGGAGTAAGAGATCCGTACTGCCTGAACTGCTTAAGGTCTTCAATGGTCAGACCGTATCCGAACAGGTGCAGCAGACTGTACAAAAGCATGGAGCCGTGTCCGGAGGACAATACGAAGCGGTCTCTGTCGGGCCACTTGGAATCCGCGGGATTATGTTTCATCTCTCTGCCCCATACGGCGTAAGCCATGGCGGCAGCGCCCATCGGCATACCCGGATGGCCGCTCTTCGCCTTTTGTACCGCCTCGGCGGAAAGGATCCTGATCGCCGATACAACCTTGTTCTCGTTCATACTATTGCTCCTTTATAATGTTTTGAGAATGTCCTCAAATGGTTTCAGATCGAGTTCTTCGTTGTCCTGTTCCAATACAGCATATAATTCATTCAGTATCTTCTTTAATCCGCCCGGCACCTCGCTTTCAGCATTCAGCACCATTACGGGATCGTGAACGGAAAGCCTGAGCATGAACCATGTGCTGTCCACCTGTCCATCTATGGAGAACAGCACCCTGACGCCTTCCCTGTTGTCCACAGCCAGCCGCCATTCGGGGTTTGACACGGTTTTGGACAGGATTGCTTCTATCACGTAGGCTGCGGCCTTGCGGTAGTCTTCCTGAATGATCGGCAGGCGCACTTCTACGCTCTCTA
>CAMYWZ010000134.1 GCA_947302945.1 uncultured Bacillota bacterium | reverse complement strand
TTGGTTCAACTTCCCGGAGTTCGGGAACATAGAAAAGGAACTGTACGGAAGGCGCGCGGATCACGTCATGAAGACCGATGTGCACGAGCACGACGATCATTACGAGCTTGACATAGATCTGCCGGGCTTCAAGAAGGAAGAAGTCAACCTGGAGCTCAAGGACGGCTACCTCACGGTAAGCGCCGCCAAGGGCCTCAACAAGGACGAAAAGGACAGCAAAGGCAAGCTGATCCGTCAGGAGCGCTTCTCCGGCGCAATGCAGAGGAGCTTCTACGTCGGCAAGAACCTCACCGAAGAGGACATCAGGGCCAGGTTCGACAACGGCGTCCTCAGCCTCTCCGTCGCCAAGAAGGAATACGCCAAGGTTCCTGAAAAGAAGACCATCATGATCGAGGGCTAAGACCCCCGCGGATCAGGCAAAGCCATAAAATAACCAATAATAACACGAAAAAAGCCGCATCACAGGGTGCGGCCTTTTTCGTTTGCAGTCATACGAAAGGGTTTATTTATACTTGTAGAAGCCTACGCCGGCATTGACACCGGTCTCGCCCTTATCGATCTTTTCCTTCAGCAGCTTGCCGATCAGGTAGGAAACGGAACCTTCCTTCTGTGCATCCGGTTTCATCTTGTTGATGTTGTAAGCGGTCTCAAGGCCTACGATGTCCAGGATCTTGAAGGGGCCTGCAGGAGCGCCGGTAGCAAGCTCCCAGGTCTTGTCGATGGTCTCGTGATCAGCTACGCCGGTAGCAAGCAGCGCCTGAGCGGAGGAGAGGAAGGGAACCAGCATGGAGTTGAGTATGTATCCGGGCTGTTCCTTGTGCAGCTGGAGCGGGATCATGTTGATCTCGTCAGCGAATTTTACGGTCTCCTTGTAGATCTCGGGGTCGGTTCCGGGATGGCCCATGACCTCGGCTGTGTTGTTCTTCCAGATGGTGTTGGCAAAGTGCAGAGCCAGGTACTTTTCGGGTCTTCCGGTGTACTCGGCGAAGGTGCTGGGCAGCAGCGTGGAGGAGTTGGTCAGACGGATGGTCTTTTCAGGAAGCAGGTCCTTCATGTCGGTGTAGATCGCTATCTTGGCCTTGGGGTCTTCCGCCATGGCCTCTATGACTACGTCGGCATCGGCGAGCGCTTTGGCCAGATCCAGCTCGATATGTATGTTTTCAGCGAAGTTTTTCGTTGCGGATGCAACTAATTCGTCGATCTTTTCGGCTGTAACTGAATCCCAGTTGCGGATAAGGCCCTTGGGATAGACGAATCTTCCCATGGGGCTGCCGATCAGAGCCTTAGCTGTGAGAAGATCTTTTATCATCAGCTCGGAATAGCGCTTGATTTTGGGCATGGTCCTTTCCACGGAACCTTCAGAACGCAGCCAGAAGGTGACGTCCTTTCCGACATATGCTGCCATGAGGCCTATCTGAGAGCCCAAAACGCCTCCGCCGATGATAGTAACTTTGTTGAGTTCCATTTATTGCTCCTTTCCTATATTGACGCCTGCAGCAGGACTCTTGAAGCCTCCTGCTGCTTGTGATACAATCATATGCGGTACTTTCGTACCACATTCTATTATACCTGAATTGTTTTTTGCTTCAATCTCCCGCACCTGGAACGGGACGAAACACGCGAAAAGTACCTCATTTGAAAGGAAGGGCCTGCCATGGGAGCCAGCGCCGAGACTACAGCGTTTTTAAAGGAATGCCTTGCCGACGCTCTGATACAACTTCTTGAGACCAAACCCCTGGAAAAGATAACGATCCCGGAGATCGCCTCGCTCGCCGGGGTCGGCCGGACCACATATTTCAGAAACTTCAGCTCCAAGGAGGAGATGCTGGTCTATAAGATCATCACTTTGTGGGAAAGGTGGGCTGAGGCGCACCACGTCATTATAAAAAGGCGCTATACTACAGATAACGCCCTCACTTTTTTCGAATTCAACTACAGCATTAAGCCCTTGCTTGAGCTTTTATATCAGCGGAACCTGCAGTCTGCCCTGTTTTCCACCTTTTATTCCTACATGATGCCGCCGCAGGGGGCCGAACCCATGGACTGCTACAAGAGCAGCTTTTACTCCTACGGTCTTTTCGGCCTTCTCGACGAGTGGATAATGCGGGGCTTTGCGGAAAGCCCCGAGCAGATGGCAAGGCTGGGAACGATGATATAAAGTGATACCGGATCGGTATCACCAGCAAAATGCGCCTAAACATAAAAAGCAGCATGGTATCAAACTGCTTTTTTGTTGTTTCTTACTGTTCCAGATACATTTGCCTTAGGATTTCCTGATCCTCATCGCTTATGCCAAGGCCTTCCCTGATAAAGGCGTCGAAGCTGCCGTAGAGCTCTTCCGCCTTGGCGTAGAGCTTAAGAGGGTACTCCTCGTAGGCGCACAGGAAAGTGTACATGGTATCTTCTTCTGTTTCGGACATGGGTCTTCCGAGCTTTTCGGCACGCATTTTTACTATTTCATGGATCTCTTCGCTCAGATACTCGTTGGTCTTAAGGTAATCCGCCATTATGTCTTCGCGTCCGACGCCTAAAAGCTCCTGGATAAACAGCGCTGCGGTGCCTGTGCGGTCCTTTCCTGCGGTGCAGTGCCATAAAACAGCCTTTTCCCGGGGCTCGAGAAGCATATGCATGAACTTTTTATACTGCGAGAGGCAGAATTCATTGCTCACGAAGCGCAGATACACCGATGCCATGCGCTCTTTGGCCTCTTCCGGCCCTGCGGAGTCCATGATGCGCTTTCTCGACTCCTTGTCCCTTGAAACGCCCTCGCCCTGCACCTCAAATATTGGCAGATGAAGGTATTCGACCCCGGGGGCCAGAAGATCCGGCTCTTCTCCGACTTCTTTCGTGGAGCGAAAGTCCACCACAAGCGAAACGTTTTCCGCAAGCCAGTCGGTATCCTTGAGTTTACTGAGCCTTGAGCTTCTGATCAGCTTGCCGGGCTTTATTTTCCGCCCGTCTTTGGTGATCATCCCGCCCAGATCGCGGGTGTTGTTGAGACCCTTTATGTCCAGATAGGTGCTGATGACCGTCCCCATATGTTTTCTCCTTTTTTGTTAAAAGGACAAGAGCCACACGGGACTCTTGTCCATGATACTGCGTTTAATTATCAGCTGCGAAGCAGGTCAATGAGCCTGTCCAGCTCGTCGCGGGAGAAGTATTCGATCTCTATCCTGCCGCGCTTTTCGCTGCCGTTTATGGCAACTTTTGTACCCAGCGACTGAGCCAGTTCCTCCTCCACCGCGAGCACGTCGGGGCTCTTGACCCTTGATTTTGCTGGCTTTCTGCGCTTTTTGGCATCTGCCTGCGCCTGCGTGAAGTGCTCGATCTGCCTTACGGACCAGCCTTCTTTTACGACTTTTTGCGCCGCTGCAAGCTGAAGCGTTTCCCCGGGAAGCCCTGCGATGGCCCTGGC
Source organism: uncultured Bacillota bacterium (assembly GCA_947302945.1). Taxonomy (GTDB): domain Bacteria; phylum Bacillota; class Clostridia; order Peptostreptococcales; family Anaerovoracaceae; genus RUG13409. The sequence goes on along the minus strand of CAMYWZ010000134.1, from coordinate 865 downwards.
GTGACCTGCCGACAGCTGTCTCGACTGAACGAGCTCTTTTACTGCCTGCGGAAGGCCGAGTATCCGAAGCGAATTTGTCACGTATGAGCGGGACCTTCCCACGACTTTTGAGGCTTCTTCCTGCGTGAGTCCGTAGTTTCCGATGATCTCCTGTATGCCTTCGGCCTCTTCTATGGGGTCCAGGTCCTCGCGCTGCATGTTTTCGATAAGCGCGTAGAAGGCGTTCTGGCGCTCGTCCAGTTCGCGGACTATGGCCGGAACGGTCTTAAGGCCGGCAAGCCTTGCCGCTCTCCAGCGGCGTTCGCCCGCTACCAGCTCGTAGCCTTTCTTTGCGGGACGCAGCAGAACAGGCTGGATGACGCCGTAGTTTTTGATCGAATCCGCCAGCTCCTGCAGGGACTCCTGGTCGAAGTTCTTTCTGGGCTGGGACGCGTTCGGTTTTATGTCGTTGAGGCTGATGTAGACAACAGATTCGCCGGGCGCTTCCGCGTCTTCTTTTTTGGGTGCAGAAGACTTTGCAGCTTTGCCGGGCTGTACTCCAGAAGCCTTGGAATTACTGCGTTTGCGGGGCTCTGCAGTCTCCTGTTTTTCCGTGTTTGAAGGAGCCTCTGTCTGCTGCTCCAGCACCCCTGCGCTGCCGTCCGGATCGATGACAGAAGCAGGCTGTGTGAGCAGTCCGTCAGCAAAGAGGTATTCAAGTCCGCGGCCGAGCCCGCCCTTTTTCTTACCGGCCATTTGCGGCCTCCAGTCTGAGGAACTCGTCGGCAAAGGCCATATAAGCCCTGGCGCCCTTGGACCTCGGGTCGTAGCTGGTTATGGGAAGCCCGTAGCCCGGCGCTTCCGCAAGCCTTACGTTTCTGGGGAT
>CAMYWZ010000133.1 GCA_947302945.1 uncultured Bacillota bacterium | reverse complement strand
CCGAAGCCCATGTATGGCGTGGCAAGGTGGATTATGGTGTCGTTGATGCATCCGCCGCCGAAGGAACAGCTGTTAAGTACGCGCCGCTCGGTCTCCGCGTCCGTGGTGAACAGGTAGAACGCCAGCGGCTTTTCGCGGCTGTTCACGAAATCTATGGCCTCGCCTATCTCTTTGAAGGTGATGACAGGCAGTATAGGGGCGAAGATCTCCTCCTGCATGACCGGGGAGGCCGGGTCCACGTCTATGAGAAGCGTCGGCTCGATGAAGCGCGTTGCGTCGTCGAAGCCGCCGCCGACTGCCGCCTTCTGCCCTTCGAGCAGAGCCTTTTTCTTTACGTAGTGCTTTTCGCTTATTATGCGGCACATCTGGTCGTGGCTTCCGTCCGGGAAGAACTCCGCAAGGGCCGCTTTGTAGCATTCGATGAAGCGGTCCCGGACGTTTTCCTGTATCAGCAGATAGTCCGGCTCCACGCAGGTCTGGCCGCAGTTGATGCACTTGCCGAAGGCCACGCGCCTTGCCGCGACCTTAAGATCCGCGGTCTCGTCCACGATGACCGGGCTCTTGCCGCCAAGCTCCAGCGACATGGGCGTGAGGTTTTTAGCCGCCGCCTCCATGACCACCTTGCCCACATCGACCGAACCGGTAAAGAAGATATAATCAAAGCGCTGCGCCAGAAGGTCCGTGTTCTCCGCGCGGCCGCCCTCTCTTACAGCAATGTATTCGGGATCGAAGCACTGCCCTATGAGCTCCGCAAGCAGGTGGCTGGTAGCCGGAGCGTAGGCCGAAGGCTTTACGACCGCGCAGTTTCCTGCCGAGATCGCCCCGATCAGCGGCTCAAGGCACAGCTGGAAAGGATAGTTCCACGGCGCCATGATCAGCACCACCCCGTAGGGCTCCGGCGACACGAAGCTTTTGGACCTGAACTGCGCCAGCGGCGTTCTTACGCGGCGGTCCTTTGCCCAGCCCGCAAGGTGCTTCATGTGGTAGCCGATCTCGTCCAGGACCAGCCCCGTCTCGCACATGTAGCTCTCCATCGGAGCTTTATGAAGGTCCGCAAACAGCGCCTCTTCGATGCGCTTGCTGTTCTCCTCTATCGTCTTTTTCAAAAGCCCCAGCGCCCCGTATCGGTAGTCCACGCTCCGCGTGACCCCGCTCCCGAAGAACTCCCGCTGCCTTTCCACGATCTCTTTTGCACTCAATTGTTCCATGATCCCGGTCTCCTCAGACAAGTATAGGTTTATTATAACATAAAGAAAGGCGTTGATACGCCTTTCCTCGAAAGTTATATCAATTACATAAAAGAGCGCAGCGAACCTTGATTCGTATTTGTTATAACATAAAGAAAGGCGTTAATCCGCCTTTCCTTGAAAGTTATACAACACAGACCAGCGCCGGGCTGCCTGCCCGGCCTATTCACACCGCCTGCTTAGTGAAAATGTCCCAAATCCCTGAAATACCGGGGCTTGGGACATTTTGAGTATTACTAACCATTTCTGGTACGGCGCCATGGTGCCGACTTTGATTCCGTCAAAAAATACGTCCAGTCTATCTGCGGTTTTCACGGATGACCTCCTCTATCGTCTGTGGTACGGTCCTTTCAAACAGGCATGTGATCTCCTGATCTTCGCCCAAAGCAGACGCGATTTTTACGAGAGATAAGAACGAGATCTCTCCACGGCTTTCAAACCTTCGTATCGTGGAATATGGGACGCCGCTTCGGACACTCAGGTCCTTTAAGGTGACCCCTTTTGCTGTCCTGAGTTTTCTGAAGCGTTTTGCCGCGTTTTCTGCCATCTCACAGGGCGTTTCAAGAATCATAGCACAAGCCTCCTGTTGCTAATATATTAGCATTAATCGCGCTAAAAGTCAATAAATCGCTAATATTTTAGCGATTTTCGATGATGTTTTTCGGAATCAGAGAAAGTAATAATTGACGCCCCAGGCGGGGATGCAGGGGTCTTTGCGAAGATAGAAGCGGTAGTCCGGGACGAGGGCGAGGACCTGCTGCGGGATGGCGAAGAGGTCTTCGGTGCGGTGGTAGGCGGAGATGAGCATGACGGGGCGATGCTGCGTGATGGTCTGCGCCGCGCCGCGGATGGCTGCGGATTCGGCGCCTTCGAGGTCCATTTTGATGATGCCGATGGGCTGGCCTGCGAGCAGGGTGTCGACTGTTGTGAGCGCGACTGGTCTGGCTTTGCCTTTTTCGGCGGCGCCTCCGCGCCCAGCGCCGTGGGTGAAGGATACTTCGCCGCAGTAGTCTCCGACGGCTGCGTTTACGAGTCTGATACTGTCGGGCTGCAGAATGTCTGTTTCTTCGCTGCTCGGCAGAGCAGCAGCATCGTTACTGCCAAGAATCCGGTCGGTAGTGTTTCTATAACCAAACAAACGCTCTGCAGTCTCCTGCAGCTTGCGGAAGTTGCGCGCCTCTGGCTCCACGGCGATGATGCGCGGCTGAGAGCTGTTATCGGAAGTATCCGGTCTGCAGGTACGATCATTCAAGACTTTAAGGAAAAGCTCGGTGGTGTCGCCGGTGTAGGCGCCGAGATCCAGGAAGGACGGAGCCTGCGCCGAGGCTCCGCGCAGCAGCTGCCAGTTCTCCTCTTCAAGAGACTGGCAGGCCAAAAGCGGCGCTATGCGCCCACTCAGCTTGTACTCTATCACACTGTCGAAAACCTTGCGGCTCTGCTCGTCCGCAAGCCTGTCGCGCACCCACGCAAGCTCCGCCCTGTGCGCTTCGTAATACTCATCGTCAAACAAGCCCTCCCCTGCTATCGGAAGGTCCGGGGCGTAAAGGTCCTGCTCGGCATCCACCCGCAGAATCGTATCGATAACATCCGAACGGTGCGAGCCGAAGCACAGCAGCACAGTCATTGGTCCGAAGCGCTCCTTCGCCTGCGCGTAAGACAGCACCTTAAAGCCTGCAAACTCCCGATCCCGCACGAAGCCGTCGGACGCAAAAATGCCGGACACCCGTATGCCCCGGATGTCCAGCTCCTTTAAGATCTTTTCCGCCGCGTTTCCGGTGCCGTAGAGCACCAGCGGCCTGCTTTTGTCCTTAAGTTCGTTCCACAAAGCGCGCCGCCTTAAAGCCAGCAGGGCTTAAGCCTCAGCTGCAAAGCTTACGCCTTTGCGCGCTGCTCTTCCTCGTAGGCCTGCCTTACGGCTATGGCGAGCTGGTCCGCGCAGGAAGTGGGACGCGGCCCGCAGGTGTTGCCCTTGAGCTTCCCCTCGATGTAGTCCACGCTCTGGCCGTCCACCAGCTTGGAAATGGCCTTGAGGTTGCCGTTGCAGCCCCCGAGGAACACTACGTTCTTTACCTTGTCGCCATCCAGCTCGAAGCTGATCAGCTGCGAGCAGGTCCCGCTCGTCTTGAAATTGTGTTTCATGTTACTTCTCCTTGTTCCATACTGCCGCCACGGCGTCATCTTCGTACTGGCGGGTCCAGAGCCTGTAGTAGTGGCCTTTCTTTGCGAGCAGCTCTTCGTGTCTGCCGCTTTCGACTATCTTGCCGCCGTCTACCACGAGTATGATGTCCGCGTGCCTTATCGTGGAAAGCCTGTGGGCTATGACGATGGAGGTGCGGCCCTCGATCACCTTGTCTATGGCTGCCTGTATCTTCTGCTCGGTTATCGTATCGACCGAAGCGGTGGCCTCGTCGAGTATGAGGATCTTGGGCTTTGCGATGATGGCCCTCGCGAACGAGATCAGCTGCTTTTCGCCGGTGGAGAGCAGGTCGCCGCCCTCGCCGACGTCGGTATCCATGCCATTGTCGAGCTTGGCGATCAGCCCCTCCGCAGAGACCATCCTGACGGCCTCGTCTATCTCCTCCTGGGTGGCGTTCTCGTTGCCATAGACCAGGTTCTCGCGTATCGTTCCGGAGAACAGATGCGGGGTCTGAAGCACGTAGCCCAGAGCCGAATGCAGCCACAGCTGCGAGCGCTCCCTGTAGTCCCTGCCGTCCACGAGTATCTGCCCCGCGGTGGGCTCGTAGAAGCGGCAGATGAGGTTGGCCATGGTGGATTTGCCTGCGCCTGTCTCGCCCACTATCGCGACGTTGGTGCCGAAAGGTATCTTCAGGTTGAAGTTCTTCAGCACGTACTCCTCCGCGCCGGGGTATTTGAAGTCCACGTTCTTAAATTCAATGTCGCCCTTGATGTCTTCCCAGTTCTCCTTCTTCGGGCTGAAGGCGTCGCCGTACTTCGCGACGACCTCCGGGTTGTCGTTTACGGAAGGCTGTGTCTCCATGAGCTTGGTGTAGCGCTCGATGTTGACCTTGCCCTGCACGAACAGCGCCAGCGTT
>CAMYWZ010000132.1 GCA_947302945.1 uncultured Bacillota bacterium | reverse complement strand
TGCCTCCGGAAAGATGGGCGCATATGCACGGCTTTGAAAAGTCTATGGAGCTGCCGTAAGCAGCTGCTTCGAAATGCCCTTCCTGGTGGGACAGTTCATAGTATTCAGCCCCGAGCGCGGACGCAACGGTATTTCCTATTCCGGTGCCTGCAGTAAATACAGGCATGTAAGAGCCTTCCACAGGCCTCGGCCTGCTGCCTGCGCATACCGCCCTGATGTTTCCTCTGTACTTTTCCAGCAGAGGCGCAAGCATTACGGGAAGGACCTTCCAGTGCTGGAACAGCGCATCAGACTGGCGGAGCCCCTTTTCTCCTTTGGGGACTTCGAGAAGCCTGCGGCAGTTTTCAAGTATCTCCCCTTCTTCGGAGACGACCGCGGCTGAAGTAGTGTAGTTGCTGGTGTCTACCCCCAGGAAAACGCCGCTCATTTATCTTCTTTGGGGGCGAATCTGTCCCTGTACACCCTGCCGAGTATGCCGTTGACGAACTTGCCCGAATCATCGCTTCCGTAAGCCTTGGCTATTCTTACAGCCTCGCTGATGGAAGCCGAAGGCGGGATCTGTTCGTCATTCAGATACAGGATCTCCGCAAGGCAGAGCCTGAGGACGGAAAGGTCCACCTTCGCGAGCCTTTCTATCTTCCATCCTTTGCTGTACTCTTCGATGGTGTCGTCTATCTCGTTGTTGTGCGCGATATATGCACTGAAAGCAGCGTCGAAATAGGCTTCGTCGCTGCCTTCTTCAAGATGCGCTTCCTTGAATGCGGCTTTTGCCTCATCGGTAAAGTCCGCCTGTATCTCCATCTGAAACAGCATCTGCATGAGTTTTTCCCTGGTTTTTGAACGCTTAGTGCTCTTCGCCGCCATCCTTAAGATCCACCCCTTCTATATGGATATTGATGTGTTTGGGTTCTGGAAGCCCTGCCGCAGCCAGCGCGTTTTTGACTCTTGACTGTATGTTCCAGGACACTTCCGGTATGTTGCAGCCGTAGAATACCTTGAGGTATATCTCGATCTCCAGGTTCCTGAACAGATTGTTGACAAGCACACCGTTCACTATGGGCTGCATGTTTACAAGACCCGATACTCCTTCAGTGCCCAGGGCCGCTTCTCTGACGGTCTGAGTGATGAGTTCGGACTGGCTCTTTTCTTTCTGGTCTTTAGTCGCCATACATGTATTTCTGCCACGCTTTGGCGTTCTTGAGGTGCTCCTGATAGCTCGCCGTGAACAGCAGCCTGTTTGAGCCGTCCGCTGCGACACAGAAGTACAGATAGTTCGAGTCTATCGGTGCGAGCGCGGCTTTTATCGAATCTGCCGTGGGACTGCATATAGGCCCCGCAGGAAGGCCCTTGAACGAGGTGCCGTAAGTGCTGTAAGGCGAAGAGTAGCTTGCCTCAAGATCCTTGTTGAGGACCCTTGCGCCGCCTGTCTTGTTCAAGGCATATAGTACGGTAACGTCTGACTGCAGGTTCATGTTCTGGGCCAGGCGGTTGTAGATGACGCTCGCGACGCCCGGTCCGTCCTGCGCGGCAGAATAAGTCTCCATCTCTATGATAGAGGCTACCGTAACGATATTACGTAAAGTATAGTTGGTTCCAAGCTTTTGGTTCAGGGCAGCGAGAGTGACCTTGGTGCTGTCGGGAACTTTCTTGTTGAACTGCGCGAGCATCTTGTTTATGACGTCCCTCGCGGTAGAATCTTCGTACACTTCGTAAGTGTCGGGGTAAAGGAAGCCTTCGAGCCTGTTGCCTTTGGCTGAGATCTTGCCTGAAGGATCTGCGTATTCTCCGGTCACTCCGTCAAGGAACCAGTAGCCGTACTCGAGCTCGAGAGCTTTGTAGAAATCTTCCTCGGATGCTACGATGCCCTCTTTGGCGAGCTTTTCGCCTACCTGGGCAAGCGTTAGACCTTCCTGTACGGTAAAGCGTTTGGTATCCCTCTTAGCGTGCTGGAGAGCCTCCATGATCTCGTTCATGGTCATGCCGGGGCCGAGCTGATAGGTGCCGGCCTGCCATTTGGTGTCGAGACCGAGTATCCTTGCTTTCAGCCTGAAGGTTCCGGAGCTTTCAATTATGCCGAACTCCTCCAGCTTGTCCGCTATGGCGCCGGTCGTGGAGCCTGAAGCTATGGATATGCTGGTCTTTGCGTCGTTGTCCGGGATGAAGGCCTCATCGAAATCTCTGTAGTAAATATAAAGCTTTTGGGCGGCGTATGCAGCCCCTCCGCAAATTACAACTAAGGCGAGCAGTACTATAAGTACTGTTCGCCATATGCGTCTTTTTCTTGATCTGCTCATTATTTGGATCTTCCCAGATACTCTCCGGTCCTGGTGTCGATCTGGATCTTTTCGCCCTCTTCGATGAAGATGGGCACCTGGATGACGGCACCTGTCTCTACGGTAGCTGCTTTAGTGACGTTGGTGGCGGTGTTGCCCTTAACGCCCGGCTCTGTTTCGGTAACGATGAGGTCCACGAAGTTGGGGGCTTCAACAGTAAACGCATTGCCCTGATAGAACTTGACTGTTACTTCGTCGTTCTCTTTGATGTACTTGATGGCGTCTTCGACGAGCTCGTATGCCAGGGGTACCTGGTCGTAGGTCTCCGGGTCCATGAAGTAGTACAGCGTGCCGTCGTTGTAGAGGTACTGCATCTTCTTGGTCTCGATGTGGGCCTGCTCGAACTTGTCGGAGGGGCTGAAGGCCTCTTCTCTGGTGGCTCCGGTAAGGATGTTCCTGTACTTGGTCCTTACGAAAGCGGCGCCCTTGCCCGGTTTCACGTGCTGGAAATCGAGGACTACGTGAGGTTCTCCGTTGATGTCGAAGGTCATGCCTTTTCTGAAATCGCTTGCATAGATCATTGGTAGTAGTTCCTTCCTGTATTTTTACAAAATTATCAACTCTTTAGGTGCAGTTACAAAGTTTATTATACCATTATCCGTGACTAATGCCAAGTCCTCTATTCTTACACCGAACTTTTTGGGAAGATAGATGCCCGGCTCTATGGAAACAATGGTACCGGCCTTTATAGGTTCGTTGTTGTTCTGTGAATACCGCGGGTTCTCGTGGATCTCAAGGCCTGTGCCGTGGCCGAGGCTGTGGCCGAAGTACTCTCCGTAGCCTGCTTTTTCTATGACGTTTCGAGCGAGAGCGTCGCACTCTTTTCCGGTCATGCCTGCTTTGATGTTATTGCAGGCGGTCAGCTGGGCTTCGAGTACGATCTCATATACGTCTTTCATCTCCTGGGTAGCACTTCCTATGGCGACGGTCCTGGTCTCGTCGGAGCAGTAGCCGTCCACCTTGCAGCCGTAGTCAATGGTGACGAAATCGCCCTTCTTTATGACGTCGTTTCCGGGAACGCCGTGCGGGTAGCTGGTCTTTGCTCCGGTGATGAGTATGGTGTCGAAGGACAGATCGTCGGCGCCGTTCATCTTCATGAAGTGCTCCAGCTCCGCGGCAGCCTCTTTTTCGGTAAGGCCGGGACGAAGGTACTCACACATGTGATCGAAGGCCTTCATCGCGACAGCGCAGGCCTTCTTTGTGGCTTCGACCTCGTATTCGTCCTTGACTTCCCTGAGCTCGAGAACTATGTCCTTAAGAGGGACTATCTTCTTTTCAGGGCACTTGGCCAGAAGATCGAGGTATACCGAAAGCTGCAGCCTGTCCTTTTCGACGCCTATGGTCTTCTCCGGTCTTGAATTGATGAAATCGTAGGTGCTTCTGCCTGTTCCCCATTCCCAGAACGTGAGCCAGGTGAGCTCGCATGCCATCTCGCGGTATCTGAAATCCGTTATGATGAAGGCTTCTTTCTGGGTGACGTACAGAGCGCAGTCGTTTCCTTTCTTTCCGGTAAAGTAAGCGACGTTGGGCGCTCCGCTGATGTAAAAGGCTTCAGCTTCTGTTTTTGCAAGCTCTGCGCGAAGCCTTGCGAGCCTTTCCTCGAACCTATTCAATTTCGGCCGCCTCCCCTATTATCCTGTAGATGTCGGCTATTATGGTCTGAAGCTGCATCTGGGCGCCCAAAAACTGCGCGGCCAGCGGGTCTGACATGATGATAGCCGAAAGCTGCTGGAGCTTTGCGGTGTCTTCGTCAGACGGGGCTTCGCCGGCCATCATCTTGGTCTGATATTCCATGCTCTTCTGCTGGAAATCTTCCATCATGGCATTGACCTGCTCGTTGGCCTTGATCTTTGCTGCCATATCCTTGTAGTCCTTGTACTGATCGGTCTCCTTAAGGGAGCGGACCAGCTCGTGAGCTATGTCGTATAAGTTCTGCATATCATACCTCCTTAAATACAGGAACTATTAAGGGGCTCTTGTTAGT
>CAMYWZ010000131.1 GCA_947302945.1 uncultured Bacillota bacterium | reverse complement strand
GGTCTGTTAGCTCAGCTGGTAGAGCGCATGGGTCACAACCATGATGCCGCGGGTTCGAGTCCCTCACAGACCACCATGAAAGCCTTGCCTTTTAAGGGCATCAAGTCCGGAGGGCAAGGCTGTTTTGATGCATTTGCCGAAAAATAAGGAGTACAGATGGAGAAAATGAAGTTTTATAAAATCATCGGGATAGTTCTTTGCTTGTGCCTTGCGGCCGGATCGCTTGCGGGCTGCACTCAGGGCGGGGCAAACACAGGAACGAACGGCAATGCTGCAAATGCCTCAAACAGTGCCGGCATAGTCAAAGTTCAGGACGGTCCGACCGAAGAGGAGATGACCAGGCTTGCCGACATCACGCTTGCCGGCGCCGAAGCGATACCTGCGGATAAGCTCAACGAAGGGAAATACGACATCACCGTCAAAAGCGGTTCGGAGCAGTTCAAGGTGAAGTCCGCCAAACTCATAGTCGTAGGCAATGCCATGCAGCTCCTCATGAACGTAGAGGGCAGCGACTGCAGCAGGATCTTCGCGGGCAAAGCGTCAGACGCGGCTTCGGGCACAGCCATCATCGGAGAGGACAACGGCGACGGCACCGTCAGCTTCAGGCTCCCTCTGAAGTCCCTCAACGAAGTAACAGGATTCGCAGCCTATTCCGAAGCTATGGGCAAATGGTACGACCGCACGGTCGTTGCGGATTCCGCAAGCCTTGACGCGGCTGCGGTAAAGCCCGCAGTCGTCGCGAACGATCCCCAGTCTCAGAACATTCAGGATGGAGACTATTCGGTCAGCGTGGATTTCAGCGGCGGCACCGGAAAAGCAAAGATCACATCACCTGCCACCCTGCACGTAAGCGGCGGCGCGCTGAGCGTAACTGTAGTCTGGAGCAGCAAGAACTACGACTACATGATAGTCGGCGGAAATAAATACCTGGCGGAGAGCACCGAGAACGGATCGGTCTTCACCTTCCCGATACCGGCTCTCGATACTCCTGTAAACGTAATAGGCGATACTACAGCCATGGGATCTTCCCACGAGATCGAATACACAGTATCCTTCTCACTCAACTGATAAAATGATAAAAGGGGACGGTTTGAGCCGTCCCCTTTTTGCATGCTTAAATTTCTGTGGCTTCGACGAGGGTGATCTTGGGGAAGCGTTCTTTGAAGAAGTTCATGGTGAAGACATTCGGGAAGAGCAGGAGGGGCCGCTCGAAGCGGTCGAAGACGAGCATCGTGCGGCTGTCGACGGCGCGCTTTACTTCCTCCATGTCCGGGTCCTTTATCCAGCGGGCGACGGAAAAGTCCAGGCTGTCCATGCGCAGCGGGGTGTTGTACTCGTTCTCGATGCGGTACTGGAAGACCTCGAACTGCAGCTGGCCTACGGCGCCGATCACGGTCTCGTTGAACTCGGTGTGGTAGACCTGGATGGCACCTTCCTGCGCGAGCTGCGCTACGCCTTTCGAAAACTGCTTGGCCTTCATCGTATCCTTAGGCGCTACGCGAGCGAAGAGCTCCGGCGGGAAAGTGGGCAGCGGCTCGAAGAATATGGGCTCCTTCGTGGTGCAGAGCGTGCCTCCGATCTGGAAGTTGCCTGTGTCGTAGATGCCTATGATGTCCCCGGTGAAGGCGGTCTGGACGTTCTCCCTCTCGTTTGCCATAAGCTGCGTGGACTGCGCCAGCTTTATGGGCTTGCCGGTGCGGGAGAGCGTTACCGTCATGCCGTGGGTGTAGGTGCCTGAGCAGATGCGGAAGAATGCCAGCCTGTCCCTGTGGGCCGGATTCATGTTTGCCTGTATCTTGAAGATGAAACCCGAGAAGGCCGGATCCAGCGGATCCACGGAGCCTCCGTCCGCCAGCTTTCTGGGGCCGGGGGCAGGGGACATCTCCAGGGAGTGCTCAAGGAATGCCGTGACGCCGAAGTCCGCCAGGGCGGAGCCGAAGAACACCGGTGTGAGCTCGCCTGCGGCGATCAGCTCCTTGTCCATCGGGTATCCAGCGCCCTCAAGAAGCTCCAGCTGTTCCCTTAATGCCTTCAGATTGTTTATGGTAAGTATCTCCTCCAGCTCGGGGCCGAACACGCCGTCGGGGCCGAGTTTTAAGGTCTTCTTTTCTCTATACAGATACGCTTCGTTGGTGAGTATGTTGTAGACCCCCTGGAAGTTCAGTCCGCAGCCTATGGGCCAGGTTGCGGCTGCCGCAGGCATGCCGAGGACTTCCTCAAGCTCAGAAAGAAGCTCGAGAGGGTCTTTGGCCTCGCGGTCCAGCTTGTTCATGAAGGTGAAGATGGGTATGCCGCGCATCTTGCAGACCGCGAAGAGCTTTTTGGTCTGGGCCTCGATGCCTTTTGCCGCGTCTATCACCATTACGGCGCTGTCTACAGAAGTAAGTATTCTGTAAGTATCCTCGCCGAAGTCGTTGTGGCCCGGGGTGTCCATGATGGATATGACTTTCCCGGCGTACTCGAACTGCATTACCGAGCTCGTTACCGAGATACCGCGCTGTTTTTCTATCTCCATCCAGTCGGAAGTGGCGAATTTCGCGTTCTTGCGCGCTTTTACCGTGCCGGCCTCCCTTATGGCGCCTCCGTGCAGGAGCAGCTTCTCCGTAAGGGTCGTCTTACCTGCGTCCGGGTGCGATATTATTCCGAATATCCTTCTGCGGCTTATCTGGGCCGCCATCTCTTCTCTTGTCATCCGTTTTCTCCTCTGCTGCGAAGCAGCCTGCCTATTATAGCACATATTTTCCTCTTGATAAACCACAAGATGTAGCGTACAATGATAAAAGACCACATATTGTATTGTGTTTTTCATAGGAGAATCATTATGAAGTGCCCATACTGCGACGAACCGGATACCAAAGTCATAGACTCGCGCCCCTCCGAAGAGGGCAGAGCCATCAGGCGCAGAAGAGAATGCCCCGCGTGCGGCAAGCGTTTCACCACCTACGAAAAAGTTGAAGAAATGCTCCTCATGGTAGTCAAGCGCGACGGCCGCCGCGAATCCTTCGACCGCAACAAGATACTCAACGGCATCATTCGTGCCTGCGAGAAGCGCCCCGTCAGCAGGGCCCAGATGGAGGCCATAGTGGACGACGTGGAGCGCGGCCTCAACAACATGATGGAAAAGGAAGTCAGCACCCAGTTCATAGGCGAGGTCGTAATGGACCACCTCAAGGATCTGGACGAAGTCGCGTACGTGCGCTTTGCTTCCGTTTACAGGCAGTTCAAGGACGTAGGCACCTTCATAGCCGAGATAGAAAAGCTGCTCGGTTCAAGCACTTCGGATAAGAAGAAGCTGAAAAAACTCGCGGAGGCGGAAAAGTAATGGCTGTATACAGGATAGCGGTCGACGGCCCCGCCGGAGCCGGAAAAAGCACTCTCGCGAAGCTTATCGCAAAAAAGCTCGGCATAGACTACATAGACACGGGCGCCATGTACAGGGCCATAGCCCTCAAGCTCATCCGCACCGGTACAGACTATAACGACGCGGACGCTCTCGCAAAGCTTCTTGCAGACACCGACGTGGATTTCGACTCCGGAAAGACCATGCTGGACGGAGAGGACGTCAGCGGCCTCATCAGGACCCAGGAAGTTTCCGAAATGGCCTCCGCCTCGAGCGCCGTATCGGCTTTAAGGGAAAAGCTCGTGGCTCTGCAGCAGGCCATGGGAAAGCGCAAAGCACTGATCATGGACGGCAGGGACATAGCAAGCAAGGTCTTCCCCGACGCGGAGATCAAGTTCTACGTCACAGCGCGTTCCGACGTTCGTGCCGCAAGGCGTGCCGAGGACATACGCGCCGCAGGCCAGCCCTGCGATCCCGCGCAGATACAGAAAGAGATCGAAGCCAGAGATTACCGCGACATGCACAGAGCGGTCAGCCCGCTCACTCTCGTGCCCGAAGCTGTTATAATAGACACTTCGGACAAGACCGTGCCTCAGACCGTAAACTACATGATGGGGTTCATAGAGACGTATTTCAAGCGGGCCGGCATCAAGGCCTGAAAGGGGAATGAATGGATAATAAAAACGGAAGGAACATAGTTCTGACAGCTCTGCTGTTCATAGTTTTCATAGCTTTCACCGTGCTCGTCTGCAGGGTGGACGTTGCCGAGATAGGGCCTTTAAACAGCAGCGTGGGATGCGCAAAGCTCAACGGCTTTGTGGCAAAGATCCTGCCTTACAATGAGTTTTTCTACAAGATCACCAAGTATCTTGGGTATCTGGCGCTGCTCATCTGCGCCGTTTTCGCGCTGCTGGGGCTCTCTGAATTCATAAAGAAGAAGAGCCTCCGCAAGGTGGATCCCCATGTGATGCTGATCTTCGTGACAGCCCT
>CAMYWZ010000130.1 GCA_947302945.1 uncultured Bacillota bacterium | reverse complement strand
TCTTAAAACTCGCCGAAAGCCGCGGCATGATAAACCTCAAAGGCTACCGCACGGTAGGTGGCTGCAGAGCCAGCATCTACAACGGCATGCCGATCGAAGGCGTAAAGAAGCTCGCAGACACCATGAAGGAATTCGAGGCAGCACACAAATAGCCGAAACCCTGTGGTTCGCACAATATAATATACAAACGTTTAGTTAATTAGGAGAAAACCCATGTACAAGATCCAGATACTCAACCACGTAGCCGATGAAGGCCTTGCGCAGTTCAATAAAGATAAGTACGCTATCAGCGAGAACGTCAAAGATCCGGACGGCATAATGGTCCGCAGCAAGCCCATACACGACATGGACTTCGGTCCGAACCTCAAGATCATTGCCCGCTGCGGCGCCGGTGTAAACAACATCCCCATCGACCGCTGCACGGCTGACGGTATATGCGTAGTGAACGCCCCCGGCGGCAACGCCAACGCCGTCAAGGAGATGACCATAGCCGCCATGATCATGACCATGCGCCACGGCTACCAGGCCATGACCTGGGTCAGAAACCTCTCCGACGAGGACTCCGCCTACGGCCAGAACGTCGTCGAATCCGGCAAGGAAGTCTTCCGCGGCCCCGAGATCATGGGCAAGAAGATAGCCATCCTGGGGGTCGGCAACGTCGGAAGCCGCATGGCCAAAGCCTGCCACGACCTTGGCATGAACGTCGTCGGCTACGACCCCTTCCTCTCCCACAACCGCCAGCTGGAGCTGCGCAACTATCTGGACTTCGCGCCCACGCTTGAAGAGACCATAGCCGGCGCCGACGTCGTCACGATCCACACTCCGCTGGACGAGTCCACAAAGGGCTCCATCAACGGCAAAGTCATCAGCCAGATGGTAGACGGCGTCTACCTGCTCAACTTCGCGCGCGGCGGCATCGTAGACGCGGACGCTGTCTGCGACGCTCTGGAGTCCGGCAAGATCGCCGGCTACGCCACGGACTTCCCAACCCCCCGCATGAAGAAGCTCGACAAGGTCTTCTGCACCCCGCACCTGGCCAGCGGCACCCCCGAAGCCGAGATCAACTGCGCCGTCATGGGCGCCCGCGAGACCATCGACTACATCGAAAACGGCAACATAGTCAACTCCGTCAACCTGCCCGACGTCAGCTTCGCCCGCGCCGAAGGCGACCGCATCACCGTCATCCATGAAAACAAGGTCGGCATGCTGGGCCTCATGACAGAGAAGATCGCAGCAGCCGGCCTGAACATAGAAAACCTCGTCAACAAGGCCAAGGGCGCCGTTGCCTACATCATCCTTGATTTCAACGGATCCGTGCCCCAGACCATAGCAGACGCCCTGACCGCCATCGACGGCGTCATCCGCGTAAGGGTGATAAAAGCTTAGAACAGGATCGCAATCGGATCTCCGACCTCAAATCGCCCTCCAAAGAGCGCTTTGAGGTCGTTTTTATATGTCTCCGTGTCCACGATAAAGTAGCTCGAGGCCGGGTCATAAAAAGGCCTGATGGTTATTGCGCTGTCCGGAACGCTGCCGTAAGCGTACTTCAGGACAAGTTCCACATCATGACTGTTCATAACCGGGGAATCCAAAAAGTACACACCTTTGGCACCGCCCGGAAAAAGACGGCAGGAGTAGTGATTCGGAGCCAGTGAACTGACGCATATCATCAGACCGTTTTCGAGATTCAGGCCGAAAGCAAGCGGGCAATTTTTTTTTAGCTGCGCAAGCCTTGCCCTCTCGGGGATCAGGCCCTTAAGTTCGCCCTCGTAAAGGCCTTTGATGTAGACCTTAAAGCCGAAACGCGGGATGTCCGTCACCAGTATCAGGCGCTTTTCGAGCGCTTCTTTGAGCGGCGTTCTGTTGCCGTCAGCCATCACGACGTACATGCTGCCGCTTTGGACAACGGGGAAACAGAACTCCAGCCCGTCGTCCTCCCAGAACTTCTCCCGCGCTGCCGCGTGAGTCTCGGCGGTATCTATGATGTCCACCACGTAATGCGCATCAATAAAGGGCTTTGCGCTTTCCTTGAGCATGTCCACGGCTTCGCTGTTCTTGTAAAACAACTTGCAGATATCTGCCTTGCCGTTTGCGTCAAAGCGAATGAACATGGAGTACACCCCATCGATCCGGATCGTGTAGTTTTCGCCGGCCGAAGGCGTTGCGTCCAGCCTGGCAAACTGCGCAAACTCTTCCCTGTAGATGTTGCCCTTTTTCATGGAAAAGGTGATCACTTCGCTCAAAAGCATCCCGAGGATGTCACTTTTGTTCTGCCTGAAATGGAAATAGCCATACAAAACGTCTGTCTGTCCGTCATCTGCCGCAGCGTTCCTTTGCCCTCTGCTTTCGACATAGACATCGTCCTGCCCTTCTGCCATATAGTACTTTGCTCCGGCAAACATCGTGCCGTTTGCCTGCTGCTTGGAAAGCTCTCCTGCCAGTGTATAACCGTAGGGGAGATAGTGGGTCAGGTGGTCTGTGTAATAAACCTTCCTGTTTATGATAACGGTCGAATCATCTGTTAATCTGTTTTCCTGTTCCGGCAGGATAAGTGTCAGCTGCTCTGAAGCCCCTGACATACCGGCGCCCAGAGGCGCCATCCCCAGCTTGCCATCCCTGATCGCAAGCACCCCGTCCGCGCCCACAGAACTTGTCTCCTGATGAGTACGCTTCATGGCGATCAGCAAGCCGTTCCTTTCGGCAAGGGTGTAATTGAAGCCGCGTTCCGAAAGCTCATAGTACCTGCTGTTTTCAATATCGTAGATGGAAATGAACCGGTCAGAAGCATCCGGGCCGGACAGGCAGGTTGCGCAGATCTCCGGCTTTCCGTCTTCGTTGAGATCACAGAAGAAAACATTTAAAACAGGATCGCCTGTAATCAGGATCGGCACCACGTCCGTACCGCCCATCTCGTACGTAATATAACGTTTGCCGATCGGTTCTAGTATTTCTTTGTAGAAACGCGCGTTTGGATATTCCGGCAGCTCCACCCGGGAGCCCTCTGCTGTCTTCAGCACGTCTTCTGAAACATTGCGCCATCCGCTGTCTTTCAGAGCATCGAACCAGATATAGACTTTCCCCTGACGAGCTTCCTCGATTGCAGCCAGTTCCGGTGTGCCGAGGACTTTTATTACGTATGTGGCGTCAAAGGTGATTCCACCTTCGGTCCAGCCGGCCCGAACAATCAGATAACCTTCTCCGTTTTCCGGCAGCGTAAAGCTTTCGTCTGACGGATCCATCCGAAGATACCGTTCCGTTTTAGAAACACCGTACATGTAATGAACGCTTACGCGTTCAGGCTTTGCGCCGATGCTCAGCATGACCTATTCGCCTGTGGACACCTGGATCGTACTGAGCTTGCCATCCTTATCGAGCTGCTCGGGTCCGGACCCGTCAGCAGTGACGTTTCTTGTCCCAGACTGAACGTTATTGGGCCAGTTGTAAAGCTGCGCAGAAACAGATTCTGTGTTTTGTCCCCAACTGATCTTCAGTTTGGGCGGTTCTATATATGAGGTCAGACTTTCCTCCCTCAGAACGGAAAGTACGTCCCTTGTTTCCTCGCTGAGCGGGGCAAAGTCCAGCTTGCCGTCTTTTAAGATCAGCCGCGTGTCGGATCCGACCGAGCTGGTCGTTTCAAAGTATCTCTTCATGACAACGAGCCATCCGTTCCTTTCAACAAGCGAATAATCATAATTGCCGCGGTCCGCAAGCTCGTACCGTTCGTCTGCAGCTATGTCGTAGACTTTGATGCGATCATCGATAAAGCCTGAGCCGAAGGTGCCCGAAGTACAAAGCTCCGGTTTTCCGTCGCCGTTAATATCGCAAAAGAACGCGTTCAGTATCAGAGTGTAATCCTCGATGACCGGGATCGCAGTGCCATCTTTTACCATGTAGATGGTTTTCGAGTTTGCTTTCAGGTTTGCCTTAAAGATGATCCCGGGGAATTCCGGGAGCGTGACCTCAGTGCCGTGCGCCCGTTCGAGCACCTCGCTTTCGTAGCCTTTTCCCTCGCCGTATGATACCGAATCGAACCAGATGCGGACCTGCCCCTGAACGTCGTTGCCGGAATCTTTTGGATCCGTTAGGAAGCAGACGGCGAGGGCTATGCAGACGAGTACGGCGGTGATGATGATCCAGAAGGCGGGTCGTTTGTAGCTGAGGACGCCTTTGATGCGCTCTTTGGTGCCGACCTCGCCGAAGGCGAGGGGGCAGGCGGTGACGAGCCTCTGACGGCTGCTGCAGGAGAGCAGGGTCTTCGAATATGCGGCTTTACTGCCGTCGTCCATGGCGCGGATGACCTTTTCGTCGCAGGCGAGCTCTATGTCGCGGCA
>CAMYWZ010000129.1 GCA_947302945.1 uncultured Bacillota bacterium | reverse complement strand
AGCCGCTGGACCTGGCCGGGGAAAAGCTGGTGTGCGCCTGCGTGGAGCTCATCAACGACACCGTATACCCGCCCTTCTCCTTCTTCCGGACCAAGGGGGATTACGCATTCCCCGCTGACTGGGACGAGGAAGCCACGGCGCTGAACACCGCCTTCCTCTACATGGGCGACGAGGAACTGAAGCAGGAGTATACCCGCGAAGCCTTCCGCTTCATGCTCGCGGAGCAGGAAAGCCCGGAATACTGGGCTGTCTGCATGACCTTCGCCGAGCAGCGCATCCTCGGCATGTGCGCCGAGGCGCGGGGCATCTACGCCAGGCTACTGTACGATATGGACGAGGACTGCCTTACCCATATCTGGGGAGCAAAGGGACGGCTCAGGTCACAGAAAGAGTTTCGGGACTTCTATCTTCAAACATGCAATGAAAAGCTGAAGCAGCTTCGGGAGGAGGATCAAAAATGAAAAACAGCCCCGGCATTACAGTAATGATGGTGTCCTATAAAGATGTCCACCTGCCCGATACTATCGAGTCCCTGCGGTCAGCTGCAGTCCGCCCGGAGCGGCTGCGTTTTTTGATATGCCTGCAGGACCGCGATCCGGGTATACGCGCGTACCTCTCGGCCCACAGCGACTGCCGGATGATCGAAGTCGATCCTGATGAACGCATCAGCCTCGGCAGCGCTTTCAACCTGCTGGGGGAGCAGCCCGTTTCAGACGGGGAACTGGTGCTGTACACGGAGCCGCACATGCACGCCGTGCACGGCTGGGACGAGTACTATGTCCGCCAGATCAACTCTCTTCCCAGGCGCTCGGTCATCAGCAACTACGCCCATACGTTTGAATACGGTCTACCGCTGCCCGAGTCGCCTGCGCCCGGCTGCAGCATCGCGATCGGAGGCATCCGTGACAGCGACCATCTGGAGATCGCCATCGGAAGGCCTGTGAAAGGCCCTGAGCCGCTTCTCGGCTGCTGCATTATAGGCAACAATGTCTTCGGCCCTGCGTCTTTCCTCAGGGACTGCACTATGGACCCCCACATGTACATGAATCTGGCTGAGACCTACCTGTCTCTGCAGCTTTTCACCCATGGCTATAACGTGTATCACACGCCTTATCAGTACCTTTACCACTACTTTGCAACGGATACGTCTTCCAAGGAAGGCGACCCTGTTCGCAGCGCTGCGCGGCGGTTCATGCAGGAACGGGACCTTAAGCTGGGCTTTCCGCGTTTTAAGCGGTATCTCGGCATTATCGACGAGACGAACGAAGCGGTCGACCTTGGCTCCCACATACCCGGAACGGCGCGCTCGGTCCGGGATTTCGAGCGCTTTGCCGGCATAGACTTCCAAAACAGGCGCCTCAGTCCCGACGCGCTCTACGGAGTCTATCCCGCAAGGCAGGAGGCCGGTCTGGACGATCTTGCCCTGAAGTATTACCGATATGCTCTCCAGCCCTGCGAAAATGGATCATATTTGCGCCTTCAGGTGCTGCAGCAGCTGCTACAAAAGGAAGAAAAGATCTATGTATACGGGACCGGACAGGCATCCGCGCTGCTGCGCGAGCTGCTTTCGTATATGAATATCAGCGTCCGGGGATTTGCCGTCTTCGAAAAAACCGGCGGGCCGCTCCCGGCAGGCCCGGTCTGCTGCCTCTCCGACATCGCTGAAGAAGACCCGCTCATCCTTATCGCTGTCAAAGGCAGCCTTACTGAAGTCATCCACATAGAACGGACATCTGCCGGGCGCCGCGTGCTGAGGCTCGACCCGCTCGCTGTAAACAGCCTGATAAGAAGCCTCGGCACATTTGCGGAAGAACACGCCGGGCAGGCATCTCCGGAGGAATAACATGAAGCCCATTCGCATCGTGACAGCTTTCTTCGACATAGGACGCGCTCATTTCGACGGCTACGAGCGGGATAACGAGACCTATTTCGCCTATTTCCGCTTCTGGGCGCGCATCCGGAACGACATGATCATCTACTGCGCTCCGGATCACGCGGAGCGCGTTGCAGCCATCCGCGCAGAATACGGCCTGGCGGACCGGACGGAGATCGTAACGGTGCCGGATATCTTTGCCATTGAGCCGGACCTTTACCGGAGGATGCAGCGCGCGGCAGAGGACCCGGGCTTTCAGAGCTTTCGCTGTTACCGCGCCCCGGAAAACGGCGCGCCCTACAGCTATGTGACCATGCTCAAAGCCTGGTGCCTGGCGGATGCCGCAGAAAGGACCGCCGAGGACAGCATGCTGGCCTGGGTGGACTTCGGCATCAACCACTGCGGTGTCACTTACGCAAAAAGCGAGGAGTTTGATTTCCTATGGGAGTATGACTTTCCGGAGAAGATCACGGCCTTCTGCCATGAGGATCCTGCCGGAGTCTCTCTGATCGATACGCTGCAGTTTATGATGCCATACTTTGACGGAAGCGTCGTAGTTATGCCAAAGGCGCTCTGCCGTCATTACTGGGAGTCGGTACGCGGCGCGATGGAGGCGCTGGTAAAACTGGGCTGTGTCGATGACGATCAGATGCTCCTTCTCATCGCCTACAAGTACGAACCGGAGCTGTTCGATATCAGGCTTGAAAAAGCCTGGTACAGCGCCTTTTCGCTGTGCAGCAGCCGGCAGTTTACCCTTGTCAGTCGAAACAGCGTGCTCCCCGACGAAAAACAGACGCAGGTCATGGCTCGGCTGGCAAAAAACCCGCAGCATCCATATATTAAACGGATGTATGAAAAACTGATACAGTATTACTATTCCGAATAGATCAAAACGGAGGCTGATGCAGCCTCCGTTTTAATGTGTTCACATAATATTTTATTTTGTTTCTCCGTGGTAGCAGACCGGCAGATCGCTCTTGTAGAGGTCCACTATTATCTCGGCGCACTTCTGAGTGCCTATGACAGAGCTGTCCATGCTTATGTCGTAGTTGTTGGCGACGCCCCACTCCATGTCGGTGTAGAGCTCGTAGTATGCCTTGCGGCGCTTGTCCTTGTCGATGAGGCGCTTTTCAACGGCAACGTCGCTCTCGCCGTATTCCCTGACTATCCTTTCAGCCCTCTTTGCCATGGGAGCGTGGATGAAGACGCGAAGCAGATCATGCTCATCCTTGAGTATGTGGTCCGCGCAGCGTCCTACAAAGACGCAGGGGCCTTTGGCCGCCAGTTCCATTATGACCTTGCACTGGCTGCTCCAGATCTGGTCCTCGCCCACCACGAAGCCTGAGCCGCGTATGGAAAACGCGTTGGCTATCCAGCTGGACGTGGGCATGTATTCGCCGCGCTCCTGCACGTATTCTTCGGCAAGACCGCTCTCTTCGGCGATCTTAGCGATAAGCTCCTGATCGTAGCAGGGTATGCCGAGCATCTCCGCCGCGAGTTTGCCTACGGTCCTTCCGCCGCTTCCGAACTCCCTACTTATAGTAATGATCTTGTTTCCCATGATGCCGCCTCCTTTGAAGACTCTTGCTCTGTTCAAACCAATTATATATCTTTTTCAGGAAAAATCAAAGCGCAAACAGCTTTTGTGGTATACTGTCACTGATAAAAACACAAAGGAGACGATCACACATGATAATGACGATAAAAGCCGCAAGGGACAAGCTCATGCAGCTTCAGCGCAAGATGGCCGCCTACGACCACGCCACCGCCCTCATCTACTACGACGGAGCCACGACAGCTCCCAAGGACACCGCAGACAACAGGGCCGCCACACTCTCGGTGCTTTCCGAGGAAGTCTACAAACTCAGCACTTCGGAAGACACCGTGGACCTTCTGGAGTTCCTGGACAGCTTCAAGGAAAAACTGCCCGCAAACGAGCAGCGCATGGTCTTCCTGCTTCTCAAAGATATACGCAACATGCAGAAGATACCCATGGAAGAGTACGTAGCCTACCAGGAGCTTCTGGTAAAAGCCGACGACGTATGGCACAGGGCGAAGGAAGCCTCGGATTTCGAGATGTTCCGTCCCCTGCTGGAACAGATATTCGAGACCAATATCCGCTTCGCGGGCTACCTGGCTCCTGACAAAAAGCCTTACGACTACTGGCTCTCAGAGTACGAAGACGGCCTCGACATGAAGACCTGCGACGAATTCTTCGGCCTTCTGAGGAGCCGCATCGTGCCTCTCCTTGCGAAGATAGCCGAAAAGCCCCAGGTGGACGATTCCATACGCTTCGGATACTTCCCGGCTGAAAAGCAGGAAGAGCTTTCGTATTACCTGATGGAGACCATGGGCCTTGACATGGGCCACGTGGGCCTCTCTACAACGGAGCATCCGTTCACGACCAGCCTCGGCTCACACTTCGACGAGAGGATCACCACCCACTACCAGGATGACGATTTCGCGGCCTCGATGTACAGCGTCATCCACGAAGGCGGCCACGCGCTATA
>CAMYWZ010000128.1 GCA_947302945.1 uncultured Bacillota bacterium | reverse complement strand
CTTCCGCATGGCGTCCAGCGCCGCGCGGCTTTCCTCCTCTTCCTCGAGGGCGCGGTAAGCGACTTTGCCTACGAGGGTCTTGGGGAGCTCCGCTCTGAATTCGAGCTCGCGCGGCATAGCGTACTTGGCAATGTATTTGGAGGCGTACTTCAGGATGGCTTCCTTGGTGGCGTCGCTGGGCTCCACGCCTTTTGCCGGGACCACGAAGACCTTTACTTTCTGCATCCTGTAGGGATCCGGCACGCCTATCACGCAGCTCATGGAGACCAGGTCGCAGGCGTCGAAGATGTTCTCGAGCTGGGCCGGATAGATGTTGTAGCCGGAGCTTACTATCATGCGCTTGCTGCGGCCGCGGAAGTAGGTGAAGCCCTCGCTGTCCATGACGCCCAGGTCCCCTGTGTAGACCCAGGTGAGCCCGTCCGCGTGCTTCCTTAGGGTCTGCGCGGTCTCTTCGGGGTGCTTGAGGTATTCCTTCATGACGGTGGGGCCGGCAAGCAGGATCTCGCCCTCCTCGCCGTAGGGGAGCTCCTCGTCGGTGCCGGGCTTTACGATCTTGATGTAGGTATCGGGGAAAGGCAGCCCTATGGAGCCTTCCTTGTGCATGTGGGGAGGCGTGAGGCAGCAGGCCGTAACGGTCTCGGTGGTGCCGTAGCCTTCGCGCACCTGTATGGTGGCGTTGTGGTCGTAAAGCCACTTGTCGAGCTTCTTTTTAAGCTCCACCGACAGGCTGTCGCCGCCGGAGAAGACGCCCTTAAGGCAGGACAGATCGGCCTTTTCCATGCCGGGAAGGCGCAGCAGGGCTTCGTAGAGCGTAGGCACGCCGGCCACGAAATTGCAGCGCTTTTTGACCATCAGCTTGGCGTAGCTCTTTGGCGTGAAGCGGGGCACCAGTACGCAGCGTCCGCCGCCGAAGAGCATGGTGTGTATGCACACGCCCAGGCCGAAGCCGTGGAATATGGGCATGGCGGCAAGCATCTTGTCGCCGGTGCGGAACATGGGATTGGTATTCTTCACCTGGTCCCCCAGAGCGTTGAAATTGCCGTTCGTGAGCACTATTCCCTTGGAGACGCCGGTGGTTCCGCCGGAGAAGAGGATGACGGCCGGGTCGTCGAAACCGCCCTTCACCTTGTAGTTATATGAGCAGGCCCTGCCTATCCTCATGAAGCTGTCCCACATGATGACGGGGGCGTCATCGGGGATCTTGGCTATCTTGCGGCCTTCGGTGAGCATGTAGCCGACCTTGATGGGCCTTGACAGCTCGTCCCTGATGCGGGCTATGACGACGTTGATCAGGCCGGTGTTCTGGCGTATGGCCTCGATCTTATGGTAGAACTGGTCGAGTGTTACGACCAGGACGCTTTCGGACTCGTTGATGTAGAACTCGAGCTCCTTTTCGGATGACAGCGGATGCACCATGCTGGCGACCGCACCTACCATGTTGACCGCGTAGAACATGTATATGCCCTGCGGGCAGTTGGGCATAGCTATCGTGACTTTGTCGCCTTTGCGCACGCCTATGGTGCGAAGGCTCCTTGCGCAGGCTTCGATATTCTTGAACATGTCCCTGTAGCTTATGGACCTTCCCATGAAGTCGAGGGCGATGGCGCCGGGATGCTCCTGTGCCTGCCTTTCTACTCCTTCCCACATGGAACCCTGAAAGTATTCGAGTGTGAATGGTATGTCCCCGAGATGGTCTTTCCAGGGGGTCTTTACTGTGCTTTCCATTGTGTTTTCCTTAGTTTCGGGCTGTGCCCTGCTGTGTTTCGCCGCGTTTTGCGGCCTCTTCCTCCTCAAGTACGCGGTAAGCCACCTTGCCGACCTTGGTCTTGGGCAGCTCCGCCCGGAACTCTATGTCCTTGGGCATGGCGTACTTTGCTATGCGCTTCGAAGCGTACTGAAGTATTGCGTCTTTTGTGGCCTTGCTCGGCTCCACACCGGCTGCTGGGACCACGAACACCTTTATCCTGTGCATCCTGTAGTCGTCCGGGACGCCTATGCAGCAGCTCATCGAGACGAGATCGCAGGAGTCGAAGATGTTCTCTATCTGAGCCGGGTATATGTTGTAGCCCGAGCTTACTATCATGCGTTTGATGCGGCCGAGGAAGTAGACGAAACCGTCCTCGTCCATCTTGCCAAGGTCCCCGGTGTACGGCCAGGTGAGGCCGTCCGCGTGCTTTCTGAGTGTCTGCGCAGTCTCTTCCGGGTGGCCAAGATATTCGCGCATGATCATGGGGCCGGAGACGAGGATCTCGCCTTCCTTGCCGTAGGGCAGCTCCTCATCGGTGTTGGGCTTTACGATCTTGAAATAGGTGTCCGGGAAGGGCAGACCTATGGATCCTTCCTTGTGCATGTGGGGCGGCGTGAGGCAGCAGGCAGTTACGGTCTCCGTGGCGCCGTAGCCTTCGCGCACCTGGATGCTTGCGCCGTGGTCGTAGAGGAAGGTGTCGAGCTTCTTTTTGAGCTCCACCGACAGGCTGTCGCCGCCGGAGTAGACGCCTTTGAGAGCCGACAGGTCCGCTCCTTCCAGCCCAGGGATGCGGAGCATGGCTTCGTAGAGCGTGGGGACGCCGGCCACGAAATTGCAGCGCTTTTTGACCATCAGGTTCGTGAAGCTCTTGGGCGTAAAGCGCGGCACCAGAAGGCACCTGCCTCCCCGAAAGAGCATGGCATGTATGCACACCCCCAGGCCGAATCCGTGGAACAGCGGCATGGCTGCCAGCATCTTGTCCCCGGGCCTGAACATGGGGTTTGTCTCGATTATCATGTCTGCAACTGAATTGAAGTTGCCATTCGTGAGGAGTATTCCCTTGGACGTTCCGGTGGTGCCTCCGGAGAAGAGGATGACGGCCGGGTCGTCGTAGCCTTTATGGACCTTGAAGTTGAAGGAGCAGGCGCGGCCTATCTTCATGAAGTCGGCCCAGCGTATGACCGGGGCGTCTTCGGGTATCTTTTCTATCTTGTGCCCTTCGGTGATGTAGTAGCCGGCGCGCATCAGGAGCGAGAGCTCGTCGCTGATGCTTGCGACGACGATGTTCACGACCTGGGTGTTGCGGCGCACCGCCTCGAACTTGTAGTAGAACTGGTCCAGGGTGACGACGAGGACGCTGTTCGTTTCATTGACGTAGAATTCCAGCTCTTTTTCGGAGCTTAAGGGGTGCACCATGCTGGCGATGGCGCCCAGCATGTTTACCGCGTAGAACATGTAGACGATCTGCGGGCAGTTGGGCATGGCGATGGTGACCACGTCCCCGGGGCGTATGCCGAGGGTCCTAAGGCTCCTTGCGCACTCCTCGATGTGGCGCTGCATCTCCCTGTAGGTGGTGGTGCGGCCCATGAAGTCCAGCGCGATGAAGTGAGGCCTTTCCGCGGCCTGCTTCTCCACGCCCTCCGACATCGAGCCCTGGAAATATTCAAGTGTGAACGGAAGATCTCCCAGCGAGTCCTTCCATGGTGTCTTTACTTCTAACATCGCATCTCCTGCTCGCTTTGGGTGCGGCACCTCGGGGACGGTCCTTTTGGTGCCGATCGGCACCAAAAGGACCGTCCCCGAGGTGCCGCCGCCGTCTAGACGGTGACTTTGTAGCGGCCGCCGGTGGCGCGCACGTACTTTTCAAGCTCGAAGGGCGAATATATTCCCAGGTCCGTCACGACGCCTGTTACAAGCTCGGGCGGCGTGATGTCGAAGGCGGGATAGTAACCTTTTACGCCTTCGGCTGCGGTCCGGACGCCCATGGCCTGGAGCGAAAACTCCGGGTCCCTCATTTCTATCGTTATGGTATCAGCCGACGGGTGCGCGAGGTCCGGGGCGCCGGTAACGTAGTACGGCACGCCGAAGTACTTCGCGGCTATCGCGGTCTGCAGTGTTCCGACCTTGTTCACAACGCTGCCGTCCACGCAGATGGCATCCGCTGCAGTGGTGAACACGTCCACGCCTTCGTTCTTCATGACTGCGGCGGGCATGTTGTCGCAGATGACGGTGACGTCAAAACCCATGTCGCGGCAGACCGTGGCGGTGAGCCTTGCGCCCTGGAAGTACGGCCTGGTCTCCGGGCAGAAGAGCTTTATCTCCCTGCCGGTGCGGCGGCATTCGCGCAGCATCATTCCTACTATGGTTTCCGCGAAGCAGAAGGTCATTACCGTTCCGCCCTGCGGGAACTTCTTAACAAGATGTTTGGCTATGCGGTCTATTAGGCCGTAGCGCTCGTCGTTCATCTCCACGGTGCGGTCCACTATCGCCTGAGCCACGTCCGCGCCGCTTTCCAGCGCTTTGTCCGCAGCCTTAAGGCACTCGTCGCAGAAGACCCTCATGCGCTTTGCGGTGGTGGGTCTGGAATTCGCGATGGTGTTTGCCGCGTCGGCGTCGATTGCACGACGACGAAGTGGGTGAAAGCG
>CAMYWZ010000127.1 GCA_947302945.1 uncultured Bacillota bacterium | reverse complement strand
GATGATACTTGACAGGGACAGCCACTATTCCACGGTGATGTACACCCAGAACGCTAAACAGATGGGCGCCATAGGCTATTCCCTCCCCACCCTCTTCTACCTTGTAGCCGCTCTGGTGTGCCTTACCACGATGACAAGGCTCGTAGACGAGCAGCGCGGCCAGATAGGCATATTCAGGGCGCTCGGCTTCTCCAAGGGGAAGATCGTTTCAAAGTACGTTATCTACGCGCTTTCAGCCACCGTGATAGGCAGCACCATAGGGATATTCACAGGAATGTCTATATTCCCGGTCGTGATCTACGAGACCTGGAGGCTCATGTACGACCTCCCGGCCAGGCTCCCGCTGTATCCACTGAAGAACATACTGATATGCTACCTTGCCTTCTCCGTCCTGATGGCCGGGGTCACCATCTACGTCGTAAACAAGTCCCTCAGGGAGATGCCCAGCCAGCTGATGAGGCCCAAGGCTCCCAAGAACGCAAAAAAGGTCTTCCTCGAAAAGATCCCGTTCATATGGAAGAAGCTGAGCTTTACCGGCAGGATAACGGCAAGGAACCTCATACGCTACAGGGTAAGAGCCCTCATGACCATCATAGGCGTGGCGGGCTGCACAGGTCTTCTCGTCGTCGGCTGGGGCATAAAGGATTCGATCAAGGACGTAGTCGCAATACAGTTCGGGCAGATCTTCGCCCACGACTACACGATAAACCTTGAGGACAGCAAAGCCGCGCCGGAGATACTGGACGTCCTCGGAAAAGACCTTTCCAACACCAAGTCGGTGCCCTACATGAGCTACTCCTCGAAAGTCTATCTCAGCGACGGCGAACCCACCCTCAACGTCATCGTCATCGACGCGCGGGAAGGCAGTGAAGTGTTTGCCCTCAGGGAGACAGACAAGGTCACAGAGCTTCGCATAAAGAACGGCGGCGTCATAGTATCCGAGAAATTCGCCAAAAACAACGGGATAAGCGCAGGCGACTACATAACGATAGAATCAGCCTCCGGCCTTAAGGCTAAGACCAAGGTCAACGCGGTCTGCGAGATGTACTTCCAGCACTACATATTCATTTCGGAGGAGCAGTATGACGTGCTGTTCAGCGAGCCCGTTCACTACAGCGCTATAGCCGTAAAGAACAGCGATGAGAGCGCCTCCGAGATAGCCGCCGGTATAAAGGACATCGCCGGATTCTCGAGCATAGCCGATTTTTCAAGCCTCGAGAGCCAGTTCGACACAATGCTGCAGGCGCTCGACTACATAATACTCGTCATCATAATCACCGCCGGCTCGCTGGCATTCGTGGTGCTCATAAACCTCACACAGGTGAATATAAGCGAGCGCATCAGGGAGATAGCCACGCTCAAAGTGCTGGGGTTCCGCGACGTTGAAGTGTCGTCGTACATCTACAAGGAGATATTCCTTCTGACTCTGATCGGCGCGGCGGCGGGGCTTCCGCTCGGCGTAGTCGAACACCGCTTCATCATGGGCGTCATCAACATGGAGATGATAATGTTCGGAACGCAGATAAAGCTTCTGAGCTTCGTCTACGCTTTCGGGATCACCATAGGCTTCACTCTTCTCGTAATGCTCATGATGGCAAGAGACCTTAAGAAGGTCGAAATGATAGAATCCCTCAAGTCCGTGGAATAGCGCCTTTTCCCGCAGGCATTATTTGCTTGCCCCGGCGCATATAATAGTGTAAAATATTCAGGTATGGGAGAAAGAGGACCTGAAGCGAATAAAAAGACAGCGGTGCTTATACCCTGCTTCAACGAAGCCCCTACCGTAGCAAAGGTGGTGGCTGATTTTCGCGCAGTTTTCCCCGATGCGGACATCTACGTCTACGACAACAACAGCACCGACGGCACGGATGAAAAGGCAAGGCAGGCCGGCGCCATCGTCAGGTACGAGCCCCTTCAGGGCAAAGGCAGCGTGGTGCGCAGCATGTTCCGGGACATAGATGCGGACTGCTACGTCATGACGGACGGGGACGACACCTACCCCGCCGAATACGCTCCGGCCATGGCGGAGATCGTACTCTCCGGGCAGGCCGACATGGTCATAGGCGACAGGCTCTCCTCCAGCTACTTTACCGAGAACAAGCGGGCTTTCCACGGATTCGGCAACAAGCTCGTAAGGGCTCTGGTAAACACACTTTACCACGGGCAGCTGCACGACGTAATGAGCGGCCTGAGGGCCTTCAGCAGGTCTTTCGTCAAGGACTTCCCCGCGATCTCCGAAGGATTCCAGGTCGAGACCGAGATGGCCATCTACAGCCTTAAGCATGGCAGGACTGTAAAGGAAGTAGTCATCCCCTACCGCGACCGTCCGGAAGGCAGCGTCTCAAAACTCAGCACCGTCAAAGACGGCGCCAAAGTCATAGCCATGATAGCGAAACTCGCTTCAAAATACTGAGAATAACCCGATATGATCAAACTTATAAAAAAGCTCCTTAACAACGAACAGTTCATGCAGGTCGTAAAGTTCGGCATCGTAGGCGTATCCAACTCCATCCTGGACTGGTGCCTTGTCGCCGTATGCATACGCATCCTGCACATCGATTCGATACTGTCCAATATAATCTCGTACCTCATCACGACGCCGTACAATTTCTGGGCGAACGGCAAATTCGTCTTCGACTTCAACAACGGAAAGAGCAAGGCCAGGCAGTTCGCAACGTTCTTCGTCCTCGGGATCGGCGGCTTTATAGTCAACGAGATAACCATGTTCATAGGCGACAAGCTGCTGCACTTCGACCCGCTCATCGTCAAGGTGGTCGGCATCATACTCGCAGCCATTTTCAACTTCTTCACCAGAAAACTCATAATGGAAAAGAAGAAGGACAAAGAAGCTTCCGCGCAATGAAGACCCTTCTTTTCGACGACAACAATATCGCGGCAAAGATCAGCAGGATACTCATCCTTGCCATCCCTTTCATGTTCGTCGGGGTCTGCATGGACAATGATTTCTGGTTCGTGATCAACCACGGAAGATACCTGCTTACTTACGGTTTTACCAATATAGAGCCTTTTACAGTGCACGAGGGGCTTGCTTTCAGCTTTGAAAAGTGGCTCACGTGCATAGTTTTTTATAAGGTCTACGACTGGCTCGGCACCTGGGGCATGTTCTGGTTCATGATGGCGCTGTTCGCGGTCATAATATGGCTGTTTTACAAGGGCTGCCTGCTGTTCTCCGGCGGGAACAGGAACGTGAGCCTTGTCGTATCATGCGTCTGCATGAGCTTTTTCGGCTGGTCCTACGTGCGCACCAGGCCGCAGATGTTCAGCTACATCTTCATGCTGGCGGAAGTGATATGCCTTGAAAAATACGCAAGGAGCGGAAACGTCAGGAAGCTCTGGCCGCTGCCGCTGCTGTCTTTCCTGTATATGCAGTTCCACTCCACGATGCTGCCGATCTTCTACATTCTGATGCTCCCCTACCTTTGCGATTTCGCAGGGATATCCGCTCTGGGGATAAGCGGCGGCAGGTACCGCAAGCTGCCGATACTGGTCTTTAT
The DNA here is from genome assembly GCA_947302945.1 of uncultured Bacillota bacterium. Classification (GTDB taxonomy): domain Bacteria; phylum Bacillota; class Clostridia; order Peptostreptococcales; family Anaerovoracaceae; genus RUG13409. The sequence goes on along the minus strand of CAMYWZ010000127.1, from coordinate 907 downwards.
GGGGCTTTCCATGCTCACGCCGCTGATAAACCCGTACGGGTTCAGGTCCTTCATCTACCTGTTCGATTCCCTGCACGACGGAGGTCTGCTGTCGACGATCAACGAGGTGAAGAAGTCGTCATGGGGAGACCTCTTCGGATGCTGCGCTCCGGTATTGGTGATGCAGGTCATATACGTCATAACCAGGCTGAAAAGGCGGGAGAGGTTCCCGCTGCGCTTCTTCTTCATGCTCTGCGGCACTTTCGCCATGGCGCTCTACGCGGTCAGAAACAACGCTTTCCTTGAGCTTATGGGCGGGCTGATCTGCGCGTGGGAGATGAAGTACTTCGATCTGCACTACGGATTTGCGAACATGCTTAAAAAGCTGGCCGCAGTCGGAGCCGTGATCGTTGCCCTGCTCACCTGCATGGGGCCGTACGACATCATGCGCGCCACCTACGCATGGAAGGTCGTAGATGATTTCGTGGCAGTGCACCCCGACACCGATGTGCGCATATATACGGATTTCAACTGCGGTTCATACGCCGAGTGGATGGGATTCCGCTGCTACGCGGACCCGCGTGCGGAAGTGTTCCTGAAGAGCGTCAACGGCAAAGAGGATATCCTGGCCGAGATATGGGACAGCATGCACGGCAAGATAGGCGTCACGGAGCTGCAGCAGAAGTACGATTTCGACTACTGGCTGGTGCAGATAGGCTACACACTCGATTCGCAGCTTAAGAGCAGATCCATGTTCGAGCTGATATGCGAGAACGACGATTACCGTGTCTACAAATTTCTGCCGAGCGCCAAATAAAAAGTGATTGATGTTTTCCGCATAATAGTTTACAATACTCTCTGTGCCTCGGGGCGTTAGCTCAGCTGGGAGAGCGCAAGGTTCGCAATCTTGAGGCCAGGGGTTCGATCC
>CAMYWZ010000126.1 GCA_947302945.1 uncultured Bacillota bacterium | reverse complement strand
AGGATGTTTCCGTTGATATCTACCACCCGAATGATATCGTCCTTTGCGTCATACTGAGCGCTGAGGCTGCCGCACCTGCGTATCCAGACCAGGCTGGACCGTACTCTGACAGTTATCACCCCGTCTTTCTCCGAGAAATCTGCACCTGAAAGGGCCAGCGAAGAATTGGTAGTCTGAGCATCTATCGTAAGCTGTTTTCCGTTGACCTCGGCTTTTATCGCCACAGACCTGTCGGCTTTTCCGTAAACGAATATCCCTATCACAAAGATACCCGCGATCAGCAGCGCCGCACAGGCTATGGCAAGCACCTTTCGCAGATTGCGTCTCCTGATGCCTTTCAGGTAGTCTATCTCCTTTGTTTCCTGCTCCTGGCGATCTTCCTGCTCTTTCAGGATGTTGCCGCTCATGGCTTCATACTGGCTGCGGCAGTCATCGCACTCCATAAGATGTGCGCGAATATCAGCCGAAGTCTCCTCGCTGGTAAGGCCGTCGACGTAAAGCGGCAGCAGGTCTTTTACTATGTAACATGAAAGTTTTTTACTCATTTTCAGTCAGTTCCTTTCTCAGCGCAGTCTTGGCGCGGTAATACGTGACTCTGGCCCAGTTCTCGTTCTTTCCGAAGATGTCGCCTATCTCTTTAAAAGAGAGGTCCGCGAAGGCCCGCAGATGCACAACTTCCCTCGCAGGCTCCGGCAGCGAGTGGATCGCCCGGTAGAGCTCCATCTTCTGCGAAGCGTCCATCACCCGGTCCTCCGCGCTCCGGTCCGCAGCGCCGTATTCCTCCGGCAGCTCCTCCTTCGGCGGGTTCTTGCGGTAGTACTCCCTGAGCTTATTTTGCGCAATGGAGCAGAGCCAGGTCGACACCTTGCAGGAGTGATCATAGCGGTCCGCATGCAGGACAGCCTGATAGAACGTCTCCTGAGTTATCTCCTCAGCGGCGTCCTCATCCCCCGTCCTGGCCAGCAGCCAGCGGTAGATCATGTCTGAATACTCTTTGTAGACCTGCCCGAGCTCTATCATTATTACCCCCTGCACCCATAAATGCAGAAAATCAAGAAAACGTTACACGTAATACCGGAATATTTTAAAAGATTTCCGCCTCCGGCGCAAGATTGACGGGATACTTTGCGGCAGATCCTGTTTTGATACTTGATTTTCACTGATGTGTGTGGCATAATTGTATTACATGTAATACCAATGGAGGCTTTAGCATGGCTACTATATCATTGCGGCTCAGTGAAGATGAATACAAGCTCCTGCAGGAGTACACAAAAGTGAACGACCTCAGCCTTTCCTCCTTTGTAAGGGAAACCGTCTTCGATTACATCGAAAGCGACCTGGCAATGGATGAAGAGAGGATCATAAATGCCCGCAACAGACTTTCTACGGAAAAAACCTACGATCACACTGAGGTCTGGAAGGAGCTGGGCATATAAATGGGCTGGAGAGTCAAGTTCTCGGAAACCGCTGTCAAGGAGCTTAAGAAGCTCAACAGGCAAACGTCCCGGGTCATTAAGAACTGGGTCATCAAGAATCTCGTGGACACGGACGATCCGCGGATCTTCGGGAAGGCACTTACCGGCAACCTGAAAGGCGTATGGCGTTACCGTGTCGGGGATTACCGCCTCTTTGCCGAGATCCGCGACAACGTCGTTACCATATTTATATTCGAAGTCGCCCACATACGTGAGATATATAAACAGAACAAGTGATTTATGGTATAATCGCTCCTGGAGATGATAGACCTATGAAACTCAAATTCAATTCACCTTTAGTGCTGGGCTTTGCGCTTGTGAGCCTGGCGGCCATGGGGGCAAGCCTGGCTACGGGCGGGGCAAGCAACCGTCTGCTGTTCATGACTTACCACAGCCCGCTGACAAGCCCGCTCACGTATCTGCGCTTCTTTACGCACGTGCTGGGGCACAGCGGATGGCAGCACTACATCAACAACATGTCCTACATACTGCTGCTGGGGCCGATGCTGGAGGAAAAGTACGGCGCGAAAAAGCTGCTGGCGGTGATACTGTCAACGGCGCTCGTTACGGGGCTGGTCAACTACTTCTTCTTCCCGGGCGTGGCGCTCTGCGGCGCAAGCGGCGTTGTTTTCGCCTTCATCCTGATGACCTCTTTTACGAGCTTTAAGCAGGGCGAGATCCCGGTGACCTTCATACTGGTCGCGGTCATTTACCTCGGGCAGCAGATCTACCAGGGCATTTTCGTGCAGGACAACATCTCGCAGATGGCCCACATAGCCGGAGGCGTAGTCGGCGCGGTGTTCGGCTTCATTCTGGGGCGGAAAAAGTGACAAAGGAGATATCATGAGAGAGACATTTACGGGGCGCACGGGGCACCCGGGGCTGGAACTTTTGAGGAAATACAGGTACGCGCACAGAGGCTTTCACGACAAGCCGCAGGTGCCGGAGAATTCGCTGGCGGCCTTCAGGCGGGCTGTGGAGCACGGGTTCGGCGCGGAGCTGGACATACATCTGACCAAAGACGGGAAACTGGTGGTCTTCCACGACTCGAAGCTTGCGCGCTGCACCGGGGCTGAGGGCATTCTGGAAGATAAGACACTGGCGGAGCTTCGCGAGCTTAGGCTCGAGGGCACGGACGAGCTGATCCCCACCTTCGACGAGGTGCTGGACGTGTTCGAAAACGCCACGCCGCTGATAATAGAGCTCAAGACCTACGCAGGCAACCACGAGGCGCTGGCAAAGGCCGCCGTGGAGCGGCTGGACCGCTACAAGGGGAAATACTGCATCGAAAGCTTCGACCCGAGGGCCATCGGGGACATCAGGAAGCTGCGCCCGGACATCGTTCGCGGCCAGCTGTCAACGAACTTCCGCCAGGACCCGGACGAGGCTCCGAAAGGCACCGCCGGCCTGCTGACCGACCTTAAGATGGACTTCATCTCAAAGCCGGACTTTGTGGCCTATAACTTCAACTACCGCGACCAGCCGGCCTTTGTAAAGGCTGTGGCGCGCGGCATACAGGGCGTCGCCTGGACCATCAGGACCAGGGAGGACCTGAAAGCCGCCGAGGATCTGGGCTACATCCCCATCTTCGAACAGTTCGACCCGGACGCGTAAGCCGCCCGGCACCGGGAGAACCGTCCCTGCGGTGCGGAAAAGCATAGAAAATGGGCCTGGAGGGGGCTGTTTGCCTCTCCGGGCCCTTTAAAATGCGGTATTGGTATCAAACATCGGCGAGCCGCAAAAAGCTCTCAAACAGGCTGAAAACGGCCTTACAGGAACTTGTCGATCGCGTGCTGAAAGTCCTCTATGGCCTTGGTGTCGCCTTCTTCCATGGCGTGGGCGATGCAGTGCGTGATGTGTTCGCTGATGATCTCCTTGCCGAGACCGTTGAGGGCGGACTGGATCGCGGAGATCTGGATCAGGACCTGCGAGCAATCCTCGTCGTTTTCTATCATGCGCTTTACGTACTGCATGTGGCCGATGGCGCGCGAAAGGCGGTTCAGCTGGCGCTTCTTTTCGGCCGGGTCATGAACGTGTGCGTGCATCGCGCCCTCCTATCCGAGCGCCTCGAGCGCTTCCTTAAGCTGTACGTTGGCAGCTTCAAAGGTGCCGATGGCAAGCAGGAGCTTTTCGCGGGCTGCTTCCGGAAGGGCGTCCAGCATTCCGGCGAGTTCCTCCGCGTGGTGCTCGTTGTGCTGCAGCATGTACGCAAGCAGCGCCTTGACCTGGGCGGGATCCGGCTGCGCGTTCATATCGGTGTGCGGATGGTTGTGGCTGTGGGTATGGGTGCTGCCGTCGTGGGTGTGGGTATGGCCCTCGCCGCCGCTGTGACTGTGGCCCATCTCATCGTGCGAGTGCATGTGCTCGTGAGTGTGCGTGGTGCCGTCCGCATGAGTGTGTTCGTGTGTGTGTTCGTGAGTTACTTCGCTGCTGATATGCATGATGCGCCTCCTGTTTTGGTGCTTTATGTAAGCATACCACAGACAGGGACGCTTTTTCAATCGCAAAAATGGCAGCCGTTGCCAAAATGTCAGTTAAGAACCGTCCCCTGTGCGCATTTTTGTGGTATAATTCTGATATGAGACTTAATGCTTACGCAAAGATCAATTTGATACTGAATGTGCTGGGCACGAGGCCCGATGGTTACCACGAGGTGGAGATGCTGATGCAAGCCATCTCGCTTTGTGATATTGTGACAGTCGAGGAAGCCCCGGGAGAGCTGCTGTATCCTTACGATTTTGAATACGGAGAGGCGGACCTGTGCTGGAAGGCGGCTTACCGTGCCGCGTACAAGTTCAGGCCCGGGCTCATTTACCGGCCGAAGGACGGCGACGCAAACGAGTTTGCGGAGCCGGCGCTGCCGGGGATCAGAGGGGTGAGGATAGAGGTAGAGAAGAGGATACCCGCCGCGGCGGGCCTGGCCGGCGGCTCGGCGGATGCCGCCGCC
>CAMYWZ010000125.1 GCA_947302945.1 uncultured Bacillota bacterium | reverse complement strand
CGGGGTTTTGCATCAACATTTAAGAATTGCTGAAAGTTGATGCAAGAAAACAGGGATATTTTGCATCAACACTGTCAGATTACCGGAAGTTGATGCAACTGAGTGAAAACAGCATTGAAGATACACAGGTGATGATCGCTGAGAGGGCATGGTATATAAGCGAACTTAAGAACCATCCCCGAAGTTCGGCACCGGGAGAACCGTCCCTGATGGTGCCGTTTTACTTTTTGCTGAATGCGTAGTATTCGTGGACGAGGCTGCGGTAGCCGAGGGATTTCAGGTCTTCGTAGCGGACGTTGAAGCGCGCTTTGGTACGCTTTCCGCTGATGATGTAGCGCAGCTGGTCCTGCGCGTAGCTGTCTATCTCCTGAAGGCTCGCCGTGGTGTTGATGACGGGGAAGAACCAGAGGCTCCAGGTAAGTTCGCGCTCCGTGATCGGACCGTCAAGGCTGTTTTCCATCGGATCTGCGGCGTTTTGAGCGGCCGAGGCCTCCTGAACGCCTTCGGGGCTGTGCTCCTCCTGCCTGCCCGAGATCCCAAGCAGCTTCCTGTTGAACACCCTGATGAACGCCGCCGCGGCTTTCTCGCCCGGAAGGCCGTTCTTTTCGCGCCAGCGGACAAGCGCCCTGGCCTTGCGGCGCATCTTGCCCTTGATCTTAAGGACCGTCGCCGGCGCTATGTCCGTCACGCCGTCCTTGTGCGAAAAGCCCAGGAAGGTCCAGCCATCTTCGGGCGAAGCCACGGTCTCCTTTTTCGGGTTCACCGCAAGGCCCTTTTCGGCCAGCATGGCGCGTATCTCGCCCGCCCTGGCACGGACCTCCTCTTCAGTCTTCGCGAACACTATTATGTCGTCCGAGTACCTTGCGTAGGGCGCTCCGGCCTCCTGAAAATGCCGGTCCATGTCCATCAGGTACAGGTTCGCGTAAAACGCCGACAGCGGTGTGCCCGCCATGATGCCCTTCTGCTCCTCTATGACGCGGAAACCACCTGTTCCGCCGCCTTTCACGGCAAAACCCGCAGCTGCAGACGCGTCTGCCGCATCTTCATCCGCCCCGCCTTCACCGAGGGTCTCCGGCTGATCGACCCATTCCAGGACCCGGGGCTCGGAAAGCAGCCCCGACAAAAAACCAAAAAGCTCCGGGTCATCCGAAAGAGCGGCCTTAAGCACAGGCAAAAAGCGCTCCACGGGCACGGAGTTGAAATAATTGCTGATATCGACCTTGTAGGACCACATCGAAGCGATCCCCGGCGTCCTGCGCAGCTTCCTGACTGCGTCTTTAGCGGTGACGCCCGGCCTGAAAGAATAAAGCCCGTCCGAAAACAGCCCGTCATACTTTCGAAGCAGCAGATAAGTGAGCAGCTTCAGGACGGTGTTCTCCGGCTCGGGATAGATGTAAACGACGCGCTTCTTCTGCGAGCTCATCTTGCTGATGACAGCCCGCCTCGGAAGCGGAAAAGGTTCCCCGCTACTTATTTTTCTGACCGCCGGAATGTAGCTTCGATCCGCGGCCAGCCTTGCCAGTTCCTCCAGACTTTTTCCCCGGACTGCCAGACTCTTCTTGTACGAGAGCAATTCGTCCCAGGACTTTTCTGAGGAGAGCTTTGATATCAGAGACATTCATAGTGACTCCTTCTCCATAAATAAAAAGCGAAAGGTGAAGACTTTAAAGCCCGGAAAATTCCGGGATGTACCGGGCCGTACACATAGGCGCTGCCTGCGAAGCTGTTCTTACCTTATGTGCCGGGTCCGCCGCAGGCGCTGATGCGTTCCCTTTCGCTTTTTTACTGAAATTATGATGCTTTCGGCCTTCGCCGGCTTAGACCTCTTCTATGCCGAAGGTCTGCGCAGGAGCCTCTTCGATCCCCTGCGGCTGGCTGGGCGCTTCCTCGATCGCCGCAGGCTTAGCCGGAGCTTCCGCCTGCTTCTCGGCCTTCTTTTCAGCCTTCTTAGGCACCACTATGGTCTGCCCGACGGGGATCTTGTCGATCTTGCCGCGGAAGATGATGACCACCGGGCCGCCCTTCTGCGAGTGCAGGATGAAGCTGACCCTGCCGTTCTCGTACGCGTGGATGACATACGGGAAGGGCGAATGATAGACCTCGTCAAGATCGTCCCTGAAGACCTGTCCGGTGAGCGGGTTGACCGCCTTGCCGTGAGCCTCCACGTGGTCTCCGGCCGCGTTCATGCTGCCGTAGCCCCCGCCTATGCCCATGACGCCGGTGACGGAGTAGTACTGGCTCATATCGCCTTCGGTCATGTTGTATTCCCAGTCGAACCAGTAGGAGGACGGAACGTTGGCCAGTTCGAATGCGTCCGGCTTGCTGCCCATGTTCTGGAGCAGCGGGTTCATGATGGCGGCCTCCGCCTGGTGCTGCGCTTCGATCTTGGCTATCTCGTCGTCGTCTACGGCGCCGAGCTCTTCGAGCGTGTAGTTGAGAGTGTTGACGAAGGCGTCTTCCTTCTCCTTGTTGTAGGCCTTAAGCTCCATGACGAATTCGTCATTCCTGAACCAGCCGCCGAGCTTGTTGGTATTCGCCCTGCCGCCGAGCGCTCCGAGAAGCATGTTCATTCCGCCGAGAGCCGCGTCGAATTTAAAGGCCATACTGCCGGAGTAGACGCCGTCCATGGTCCAGCCCACGTGGCTTGCCGAAAGGTCCAGATCGTACCTGGCTTTGACAAGGCCCATGACGTCCAGTTCCACAGCGTCGTCTATGGTGATAGTCCAGACGTAGCCCTCTTCCTTCTGGCTTGCCCACTGCTGGCGAAGGTCCTCCCAGAAGGCCTCGATGCCGCCGCGGAGCTTCTTTGAAGGGCTGTCGCCGCTCAAAGGAATACCCTGAAGTTTTGCGAGGCTTTTGGCGACGATCTCGCCTTCCTGATAAGCCTTCTGCCTGTCGGCCTTAGGGTCTGCCGCCGGCGCTGTCTGGGCCGACGCAGCGTTCTGCTTGACCGCTGCCGCTGCCGCTCCGACGCTCTGGCCGACTCCCGCCGCCGCTTTCATGATGTCGTCAAGAAAACCCATGGTGCAACCTCCTTATGAGGATCTTACTTTTTGATTGCCTTCTGCATGCGGTCTACGACGTAAGCGCGGGTGTTCCACCAGCCCTCATAGTCGTAGTAGAAGCGCAGGTACGGGATACCCAGTCCTCTGCACTTGGTGCGAAGGCTCTTGCCGTCGAACTTGCTGGGGCAGAGCTCCACGACCAGTACCTGATCGTCGCCCTTGTACAGCCTGTAGACGTCCGTGGTTTTGCCGTAGCCCTTCTCGTGAGTCTTCCTGTAGGAGGCGAACTCGGTGAGGAAGATGTTCTCGAAGTACTGCTTCCAGGTGCCGTTGTAGTTGTACTGGTTGGGTTCGGAGGGCATCGTTTCGCCCCAGGAGCCTGCTGCGAGAGGATTGGCTGCCGCCGCGGGCGCTCCGGAGGAGACTACCTGGCCTATGCCGCCCTTCAGCGCTTCCTGGCGCTCTTCCTGGCTGAGTTCAGCTACCGGAAGCTTGGTGCCGCACTTGATGCAGACGTTGGCTGTGACTTCGTTCTGGAAGCCGCACTTGGGGCATACAGCCATGCCTTTGATCATTTCGCCGGCTGCGCCTTCGAGCTTGCCCATGGCCTGGCCGAGGGCGTTGAAATCCACGTTTGCGAGACCGTTGAGCGCGGAGCCGAGGTTGCCGAACAGGGAATTTACTGCCTGCCCTGCAGCCGCGTTCTGAGCGGGAGCAGCCTGTGTGGAGCTCTCCACTGTCGTTCCGGCGGGCTCCTTGTACTTGGCAGCCGTGTTCTCTATCTCGGTATTGATAGCCTTCTGCGCCTTGCTTGCAGCGACGTCGACAGCTTCGTTTGCCGCTTTTGTGACGGTGCCGCCGACGACCTTCTTGACACCGTCGGAAACGGCATCGGAGATCGCCTTGCCTGCTATTGACTTAAGTGAATCGAAAAGTCCCATTTTGTCCTCCTGGATAAATATGCGAAACGTTAGAGTAATACCAATCTATTTTACATAATAACATAAAGAAAAAGTAATGTGTAATATTTTTTGCACAAAAAAGCGGGCCTGTTTGCCCGCTTTGATGCATTACATTTCCTTGACCAGGTCCTCGCAGAGGCGGGCGATGAATTCACCTGCCCTGCCTTTGTCCGCATAGTATTCTTTAAGGCCGTTTATGACGCCGTAGTCCTTCGGTCCGAGCCTGAATTCTTTGGCTCTTGCCAGGAAAGTGCGGACCGAATTGTCGATGCCTTCCACGCCCGAGATCCCTTCGCAGGGCCCTTCATCCAGAAGGCCGTCTATGATGTCGCGTATGCCTTCAAATTCGCGCTGCGTGAGCCTTCCCTCGAGCCGTTTCGCGGCGCCGGACTTTTCCCAGCAGTCAAGGGCGCTGTAGGCGCTCAAAACATCGTTGTGGACCCCTTCTGTAAGAAGCCAC
>CAMYWZ010000124.1 GCA_947302945.1 uncultured Bacillota bacterium | reverse complement strand
GGAAAGTGCCCGGACGTCCTTGTCATGACAACAACACCCAGCCCAAGGACGCTCGCAGTAGTGCTTTACGCGGACCTCGACGTTTCGGTCATAGACGAGCTTCCTCCGGGAAGGACTCCGGTGATCACCAAGTCCTATAACGAAAGGAACCGGAGGGAAGCTTACAGGATACTGCTGTCAGAGGTCGCCGCCGGCAGGCAGGCCTATATAGTTGCGCCTTTCATAGAAGATCCGGACAGCCTGGACGGACGTTCCGCCGAAAGCCTCTATGAGGATTTCAGCAAAAAGCATACTGATATAAGCTGCGCGCTGCTTCACGGGCAGATGCCTCAGCAGGAGAAAGATGCTGTGATGGAGCGCTTTTCAAAAGGGGAAGTGCAGGTCCTGATCTCAACTGTCGTCATAGAGGTAGGAATAGACGTGCCGAACGCCACAGTCATGCTGATAGAAAACGCGGAGCGCTTCGGACTTGCCCAGATGCACCAGCTGCGCGGAAGAGTAGGGCGCGGAAAGCACCAGTCCTACTGCCTTATCATAAGCGGGGACGATAGCGAGACTTCGCAGGAAAGAGCCGCGATCATGTGCAGCACCGGCAGCGGTTTCGTTATAGCTGAAAAAGATCTTGAACTGAGGGGCCCCGGCGAGTTCTTCGGGTACAGACAGCACGGACTGCCTCAGCTGATGCTTGCAGACCCTGTAAAACACAAGGCGGTAGCTGAGCAGGCTCTCAAAGACGTAAAGAACATGCTCTGGAAAGACCCGCTGCTCGAGAAGGAAGAAAACGCCCTGTTCAGGAAAAACTTACAGGACAAGTATATGCAAAGCGATGGACTAACGCTCTAAATTATGTTATTATAAACTGATATGAGGATAATAGCAGGCGAATTCAGAGGAAGAAAACTCAAGTCTCCGGACAATTACGACATACGGCCCACCAGCGACAAGGTAAAGGAGGCCGTGTTCAGCATCATTTCTCCGCAGATAACAGACAAAAGTGTTGCAATGGACTTGTTTTCCGGAAGCGGCAGCATGGGCCTTGAGGCCATAAGCCGCGGTATTTCGCGCGTCTATTTTTCGGACTGCAATAAGGATTCCCTGCGTCTTACAAAAGAAAACATCAGACTCTGCGGAGCAGAAGACAGAAGCATACTCCTTTCCGGAGATTTCAGGGAAAACGTCAGGCGCGTAAAGGAAAAGGTGGACTTTTTCTTCATAGATCCTCCTTACGCGGACGGTTTCGTCCTCCCCGCAGCCGACGCCATACTCGATGCCGGCATACTCGCAGATGACGGCCTTCTCATCTGCGAACACGAAAAGTTCGACCCCATGCCGGACGAATACAGGACTTTAAAGACCGTCAGATCCCGCCGCTACGGCAGGACCTGCATTACCATATACGCCCTTACAAAGGAAGAAGAATGACATGAAAAAAGGATTCTGCTGCGGCACCTTCGACCCGATAACAATAGGACATGTAGACGTCATAGAAAGAGCCGCAAAGCTCTGCGACAAGCTCGTCGTAGGCGTAGTAGTCAATTACGCCAAGAACTGTTATTTCAGTCTTGAGGAGCGCAAAAAGCTTGTAGAGGCCGCTGTCTCGCACATAAAGAACGTAGAGATCGTCGCTTTTTCGGAGCATCTTCCCACATTCGTAAAGAACGAAGGCTTCGACGTAATCATAAGGGGCCTTCGCAACGAGAGCGATTTCGACTACGAGATAGGCCTTGCCCAGCTCTACGACTACTTCCTCAAAGGCAGCTGCGAGACAATATTCATCATGACAAAGCCGGAGTACTCATATATAAGCTCAACTATCGTCCGCCAGAACTTCGAGCTGGGGGCCGACGTCAGCGGCTGGGTAACTCCGCCTGTATATAAGCTAATGAAACAAATAAAGAATAAATAGGGGGACAACATGAAAGTATTAGAACTTCTTGATGAACTTGACGAGATAATGGAAACAGCATCTTCCGTTCCCGTCGTCAGAAAAGTAATGGTAGATCCCAACGAGGTCACCGAGATAGTAAAAGAGATAAGGCTCGAGCGTCCCGACGAGATCCAGCAGGCTCAGTGGATCAAGAACGAGCGCACCAGAATACTCGACGAGGCCAAGGCCGAGTACGAGAACATCATCGAAGACGCCAGGAAGAAGGCTGCCGCCCTCGTAGAGCAGGATGAGATCACCGTCAAAGCCAAGCAGAGGGCAGAGGAGATACTCCGCGTCGCCAAGGAGAACTGCTCCGTCATGAAGATGTCCATACTGGACTACACCGACGGCATGCTCTACAACCTTCAGGAGAAGGTGGACCAGATGTACTCCACGTACTTCACCGACATGTACGACGATCTTCAGAGCACCTTCGAGAAGATCAACAAGAACATCGCAAACAGCCGCAGCGAGGTCAAGGACCAGATCTACAAGGCCCAGAACACTTCGGAGGAGTAATGCTTACTGCAGGCATTATCTGCGAATTCGACCCTTTTCACAACGGCCACGCGTTTCTTTTTGACAAGGTAAGAATCAGGCTCGGCGCAAAGCGCATAGTCTGCGTCATGAGCGGCGATATCACACAGCGGGGCGCTCTTGCCGGCTGGGACAAATTCGACAGGGCAAAGGCGGCAGTGATGTGCGGAGCCGATCTGGTGCTGGAACTTCCTTTCGCGTACGCCGTAAGCAGCGCGGACTGTTTCGCGCGCGGCGGCATAAGGATACTGAAGAGCCTCGGATGCGTTACGCACCTTGCCTTCGGCAGCGAATCCGGCGATCTGAAAGCGCTTGAAAAAGCAGCATCTTTCAACACTGAAGATACAGATGGCAGCCCCGTAAAGGAAGCCTTGGACAAAGGTATGTCCTATCCCGAAGCTCTTGCCGAAGCGATGGGTGAGCATGCCCCGAAAGGTCCCAACGATATCCTTGCCGTATGCTATCTTCGAGAAAACTCGCTTCAAAATGCCGGTCTCATACCCATCGCGGTAAAAAGGGAAGGGGCAGGGCATAACGAAAGCCTGCAGGCAGATGGGTACGCTTCAGCGTCGGAGATAAGGTCGAGATGTCTTGAAAGCGGAAGCCTTGCAGGCTGCAGAAGCCTCATGCCGGATAATGCTTTAAAGGTACTTTCAGCGGCTGCTTTTGCAGGAAAAGAGGCGGAGGACAGGCTGTTTGCAATGATAAAGCACGCCTTGCTCGTATTTCCGCCTGAAGATATCGCGGCAGTTCCGGAAGTTTCGGAAGGCCTCGAAAACCGCCTTAAGGAAGCAGCAGAAAAGTCGTCAGACCTTGACAGCCTCGTAAAGACCGCCAAGTCCAGACGCTACACCTACGCAAGGATATCAAGAGCCCTCATGCAGCTTCTTTGCGGCGAGACCAAGGCAGACATCGCATTGTTTGAAAACAGCGAAGCGTGTTACGCAAAAGTCCTCGCCTTTAACAGCACAGGAGCGGAGATCCTTAAAGAAGCAGCTTCAAAAAGCGCAGAAACGATTTCAAACATCAACAAATACATACCCAAAGACCCGGCTGCGGCACGCATGCTTCAGCTGGATATGACAGCATCGGATCTGTACAGCATAGCAAAGGGCAGAAACATCAGCACATATTCAGACAAAGTCCGTATTCCTTCACTTACGATTCAGGAGAGGTAACATAATGATAATTCTGGTAATCAACAGCGGCAGTTCATCCCTTAAGTATCAGGTCATAGACATGACCGGCGAAAAGCTCCTCTGCAAGGGCATCGCCGAAAGGATAGGCATCGACAACGCCTTCATAAAGTACACCAAAGACGGAGAAACACAAGTCTTCGACTTTGAGATGAAGGATCACACCGCTGCATTCAATCATGTGCTCGAAGTCATCACGGACCCGAAGACAGGCGTCCTTAAGAGCAAGGACGACATAGGAGCAATAGGACACAGAGTCCTGCACGGCGGAGACAAATACGCCTGCAGCATACTCGTAGATGACGACGTTCTTAAGGCCATAGAGGATTACATCCCGCTCGGGCCTCTCCACAATCCCGCCAACCTCATGGGTATAAAAGCCTGCCTGGAGCTTATGCCCGGAAAACCCAACGTCGCGGTATTCGATACTGCTTTCCATCAGACCATGGCAGAGGAAGTCTACATGTACCCGCTCCCGTACGAATACTACGAGAAGTACCACGTAAGAAAGTACGGCTTCCACGGCACCAGCCACAGATACGTAAGCATGGCAGCCGCGGAATACATGGGAAGGGATATCAAAGACACCAAGATCATCTCCTGCCACCTCGGAAGCGGCGCCTCGATCTGCGCCATCAGGGGAGGAAAGTGCGTCGATACCAGCATGGGCCTTACGCCTCTGCAGGGCATAATGATGTGCACCAGGTGCGGAGATATAGACCCTGCAGCCATGATATTCGTAGGCATGAGGGAGGGGCTTACGCTCCAGGAGATCGATACTAT
>CAMYWZ010000123.1 GCA_947302945.1 uncultured Bacillota bacterium | reverse complement strand
ACCGGGCGGGTAGCGCCTATCTGAGCGCCCAGGAGCGCTGCGAGCTCTTCTACGAGCTTGAAGCCCTGTTCGTCGCCCATGCCGCGTCCTCCTGTGACGATGACGTCTGCGCCTTCGAGGTTGATGTCCTCGGAGATCTCCTTGGCGGCCTCGACTATCCTGGCCTTTACAGCGCCTTCAAGCGCGGGAGCGAGCTCTTCTACCGCGGAGGCTGCGCCTGCTGCAGGCTTTTCGAAGCTTCCGCTGCGGAGCGTAGCGACCTGCACTTTGCCGTTGTTCTTCAGCTTTTCGATGACTGTGCCGCCGAATGCGGGGCGGGTATAAACAAGGGCGCCGTCTTCGTTTTCGAGGCCTGTGATGTCTGTGATGCATCCTGTCCCGAGTCTTTCCGCAAGTCTGGGGGCGAGGTCTTTTCCGAGCTGGGTGCCTGCGAAGAGGAACGCTTCGGCGTTCTTTGCCTTAGCGGCTGCTTCAAGAGCTGCTACTGTCTCGTCGGGATTGGCTCCGTCTGCCTTTACGAGGAGAACGGGTGCTCCGTAAACAGCGGCCTTTGCGGCAAGTTCGCTATTTCCAACTACTACTGCGGCGGCCTGTCCGAGGGTCTTTGCGGCTGCGAGGGCCTCAAGGCTTGCCTGGACCACTTCGCCTTCTTTGAATTCTATGTATGCGTATGTATTCATCTTCCGGTCCTCCTTACAGCACTCTGTCCGAGGTGAGGATCTCCATAGCCTTCGCTACGGTATCCGCGGCTTCTTTTTCACAGATCTTAAGGCCTGCCTGCCTCTTGGGAGGCTCGGTGTAGCCGAGGAGCTCGACGAAGCTCTCAGCATCTGCAACACCTGCTTCAGCGGCGCTGAACGCGGGGACAACAGCCTTGCGGGCAGCCAGCTTGGCCTTGATGTTCGGGTATCTGGGATCGTAGCCGGGCTTTGCTATGGTGTAGACTGCCGGCATGGAGGTCTCGAACTTGACGTAGCCGTCTTCGGTCTCCTGCTTTGCGACGAGCTTGTCTCCTGCGGGAGCGACTTCGATGACGCTTGAAACGAAGGGCAGTCCGAGCTTTTCCGCGAGACGGGCGCCTACCTGTCCGCTGATCTCGTCTGTGGACTCCTTGCCGCAGAGGATCAGGTCGAAGGGAGCGCCGTTCTCGGCTTCGCACTTCTTTGCGATCTGCGCGAGCCTGGCAGCTATCGCGTTCTCGTCACCGGTCTCGAAGGACGGGTCGGTGAAGAGGTAGGCCTTGGAAGCGCCTACAGCCAGCAGGTTCTTGAGCATGCTGTCAGTGCCCTTGGGGCCCATCGCAGCAACTGTTACCTTGCCGCCGTTGGCCTCAACGTACCTTGCCGCAAGTTCAAGAGCGTAGGTGTCGAAGGCGTTGGCTACCTTGTCGATGTTTCCGGTGGCGGGCTTTCCGCTTGCCGGGTCGAGACGCACTTCCACGGCGTCATCCGGTACCTGTTTTACGAATATGAGTATTTCCATAGCGATGTCTCCTGTTTATCTCAAGCTGTAGTTATCAGATCTTGTGGCTGCCTACCACGGCGCGGCCGATGACCATGCGCTGCACCTCGTTGGTGCCTTCGAAGATCTGGAAGATCTTCGCGTCGCGCAGGAGCATTTCGACGGGGTATTCCCTGCTGTAGCCGTAGCCTCCGAATATCTGGATGGCGTCCAGAGCGTTCTTTACGGCAGAGTCGCCGGTGAAGCACTTGGCCGCGGAAGCCTCAGTCGTGAAGGGCTTTCCGCTGTCGGCGAGGTCTATGGCAGTTGCGCACAGAGCTCTCGAAGCCTGGGTGCGTATCTCCATGTCGGCGAGCATGAACTGTATGGCCTGATGCTTCCAGATGGGCTTGCCGAAGGTGACTCTCTGCTGAGCGTACACAGCGGATTCGTCCACGCAGCGCTGGCAGATGCCTACGCCTATGACTGCGCACCACATGCGGGCGAGGTCCAGAGTCTTCATTGCGGTGTAGAAGCCTGTACCTTCCTCTCCGAGGCGGTTCTCTTCGGGGATCCTTACGTCTTCAAGTATGAGGTCGGAAGTGATGGATGTGCGGATTCCCATCTTGTTCTCGTGATTGCCCACGGAAAGCCCGGGAGTTCCCTTGTATACGAGGAACGCGGACATTCCCTTGGTTCCCTGGGTCTTGTCCGTCATGGCAGTGACCACGAAGAAGTCCGCTACCTGAGCGTTCGTGATGAAGCACTTCCTGCCGTTTATGACGTACTCTCCGCCTTCCTTGACCGCGGTGGTCTTGCTGTTTCCGGCGTCGCAGCCTGCGTCCGGCTCGGTGAGGGCGAAGGCGCCCCAGCCGCCGTTCATGATTATATCGCAGCACTTCTGCTTCTGCTCTTCGTTTCCGGCGATGAGCACCGGCTTGAGAGCCAGTCCGTTGCCGTTGAGAGTTACCGCTATGCCTGCGTCGGCCTTGGCGATCTCTTCCACGATCGCAGCCTGATCTATGTGGGAAAGACCAAGCCCGCCGTACTCTTCGGGAACGTCCATCATTGAAAGCTGCATCTCTATGGCCATGTCGTAGATGTCCTTCGGCCACTCGCCGCTCTCATCGTACTCTTTGACCTGCGCGCGGATCTCGTTCTCGCAGAAATCCTTAACGTCCTTAAGAAGTTCTCTTCCGTCTTCTGAAATAAGATAAGCCATGACCTCCTCCGTTTTTTTGCGTTTTTGAAACATATTTTAGAATTGATTCTATTTTAGCATCTGTTTTCGCTTTTGTAAATACCTTTTAAGTGTTTTTGTTTTAACAAACCAAACTTTTTTGCACGCATAGCCATCGGCTTCGGCAATACAAAAACCGGCCCGATGCCGGACCGGCTGTGGTTCCTATTCTGCTGTTTCCGACTCCGACTCCGTCTCCGTTTCCGTTTCTTCAGTGGCCAAAAGGCTGTTCAGCGAATCCGTGTAGCTGTCCAGAGCCTCCTGCAGGGCCTCATCCGAACCATCGGAATCCGCTATATCGGAGGCGAGCTTCTGCGCTGCCTCCCACCACTGGGCGTTGGTCTGTCCTTCAAGGACCGCATACCTGTTCTGCTCGGCAAGAGCAGCAACAGCGGCATTGGACTTTACGGCGTCCGTTCCCTGAGCCTTGAGATTCGAAGGACCCCAGCCAAGCGTTTTGAACCTTTCCATCTGGCGGTCGTACTCAGCCAGGAACTGCGCGAGCTGGCCCAGGACGTTAGCCGCCCTGGCATCCTCCTGATGCTTCACTCCCAGAAGCTTGCAGCCACTGAAGGACCCCATGTGGAACGACGCGCCGCCCGCAGCAAACGAAGGGAGATCGGCAACGCCGAGATCCTCGCCGAGGACCTCCCGGGCTTCCATAAGGGCTCCCATGTCGGAAATGACCGCGGCAGACTGCGAAACAAGGCTCGACGGATTGTCGGAACTCTTGAAATACTCTGAGCTGACAAGCGCATAGAGAGCCTTTGCTGCCGCCATGCCGCCCGCGGAATTGAAGGTGTCGTTTATGCCTGTGACGTTCCCGTCCTCATCGGTCTCAAAGGCGGAAACGCAGCCGGTCCCGAAGAAGAACGAAACGAGGCCGCGCGCTGTGCCTGCCATCATCGAGAAGCTCTGTTCCGCCTCCGCGCAGTCAGCGAGCAGCTTTTCGAGGCTGTCTGTGTCAGATTCGGGTATGACGCTCTTGTTGTAGTACATGACATATCCGCCGTCCGACGTGAGAGGATACGCGTAGATGCTCTCCCCTATGCCTGCGGCAGCTGCAGCGTTGGCGTCGGAGGAATCCCTGACGTTTTTAGCGGCGGTCTCGCTGAGCGCGTCAACAGCTCCGCTCCTTACAAGGGCGGAAAGATCGGCCTGAGAGAAAACGAAGAGGTCCGGGGCCTCGGAAAGCTCGGCGGGGAAAGACGCGCCGGCTTCTTCCACGGTCTTGTTTTCGACGGTGGCCTCTATTATAATGCCGTGCCCGTTGGACGCGTTGAAATCAGCTATCTGTTTGACAATAAGATAAGCAGCATCGACCGGACACCAAACGACGATCCTGTACGTTCCCGCAAGGGTGTTGACGTCGTTCTGAACGGCTGTATTGCTGCTGTTGTTCGTATTTGTATTTATAACATTGTTCACGCCGGGAACGCATGCCGACAGGCTGAGCAGCAGTGCAAGCACGAGCGCGAAAGCTATAGCTTTTTTCATAAAGACTTCCTGAAAGTGTGTTTAAAGGGAGCGGACGATCCGCATCCAATGGGTATATTGTAAAGTATCTGTGCTGTTTTGACAATACTATTTTGCCGGAGGCAGTATGTCGACCACAACGTACTCGGAGAAGCAGCCGGTCTTAAAGGGTATGGCCCAGCCGGAGATGCCGGAAGTTACGATAAAGTCGGTCCTGTGCATACTTGAGTTGTACATGCATTTCCAGCCGTAGAGTATGTCGTTGGCGTGCATCAACATCCCTATCTGGCCGGCCGGGAAGACATGGCCCCCGTGAGTGTGGCCCGAAAGCACAAGATCCGCTCCGTAGACCGTCTC
>CAMYWZ010000122.1 GCA_947302945.1 uncultured Bacillota bacterium | reverse complement strand
CCCTTTGTTTCTGCTAAGGCGCCGCTGCCCTGAGCGTTGCGTCCAGAGCAAGATCCCTTTCTGTTTCAGTTCGGCGCTGCGTATACGAAGCGTAGCGCCCTTTGTTCGCTCCGCTCTTGGTGCGGCTCCTGCGGCCGCTTCCCTTACGCTGCTGCCTGTCCCTCGGAAGCCTTGGAATTATTGAGATCAGGCCGGTCTCATCACCCTCGACGAGATCCTCCTGATCGTTGTCCTGCCCTTCCGGGAGGTTCTGCGGAGGCGGAGTATCGACAACGTCGTCTGTAAGCTCCTGATCGTTTTGCTCCATCTCCTGATCGTCATCCGGAGGTGTCTGATCCTGTTCCTGTTCCTGATCTTCCGGCCTTTCCTGATCCTCGTCTTTCGGATCGTCCTCTTCAGGCTGAGGAGGCTCAATGTCTTCCGGCATCTGCTCGCGCCTCCTGTGGGCAAGGACGAACGGCGCAGCTTCCTTCACGTCTTCTGCCGAAATGTAGTCTCTTCCTGCAAGCGCGGCAGCAGCAGCCGATGCCCTGGCCAGGACCACTTCGCAGCGGTTTCCTTCTGCTCCGGCAGATACCGCGTACTTTGAGATCAGAAGCCTGATGGTGTCATCCGGCTCTATAAGCTTTACAGCTTCTTTGGCCCTCAGTATCTTCGCTTTCAGCGCCGCGCTTTCAGCCGCCCATTTACTGCAGAAAGCCGCAGGATCCCTTTCGTTCTCCAGCCTTCTCTTTATGATCTCGGTGCGGGAGGCGATATCAGTCTCTCCCCCGACCTGCACGTAAAGCCCGAAGCGGTCCAGAAACTGCGGACGCAGCTTGCCTTCCTCCGGGTTCATGGTACCGACGAGCGAAAACCTGCACGCGTGCCTGTAAGAAATGCCTTCGCGTTCGACTATGTTTTCTCCGGCTGCGGCCGCGCAAATGAGAGTATTGATAATGCCGTCAGACAGAAGATTGACCTCATCCACGTAGAGCACGTTTCCGTCCGCACGCGCAAGAAGTCCGCCGGAAAACTCCCGGACTCCGTCCTTGACAGCCTTCTCGAAATCTATCGACCCGACCAGCATGTCTTCGGTGATGCTCAAGGGAAGGTCCACGACCTTCTGGTCCGAAAGCTCAGCCATCCCGCGGACTATCGTGGATTTTGCCGTACCCTTCTGACCGCACAAAAGCACGCCTCCGATCCTCGGTTCAACGAGGTTCAGAAGCAGTGCTTTTTTAACGTTTTCCTGACCGACGACTGCGGCAAAAGGATACGTGTGCCTATGCATTAAGTATGGCCTCCCAGTCCTCAGGAAGCCCGCTAGTGGTGTCGAAAGGCTGCTTTCTCATCCTGTGTGCAAGCACCATGGGTGCCGCCACTATAAGGTCAGTACGCTGCGCCTCTGTTCTGCCGTCAAGAGCCGCAAGGGTAACAGCTGCCTTAAGCAGGGTTATGTCTGCCCTGTGTCCGTCGACGGAAAGCGCCACGCCTATTTTTGCGGCGTCAGTGTAAAGCTCTTCAGGGATGCTGACTTCCGGAAGAAGCTCCTGCGCTTTTGCGATCTTTGACTTAAGCGCATCCTGCTGCGGCTGCCACTTTTTCGCAAACCCCTCCGGGTCCTTTTCGTAATCGATGCGGCGCTTTATAAGCTCGCTCCTTAAAGCCACGTCCTGCTCGCCGCGTATCTCCACGACAAGACCGAAGCGGTCAAGGAGCTGAGGGCGAATGTCGCCTTCCTCGGGGTTCATGGTGCCTACAAGCACGAAGCGCGCAGGGTGCGAATAACTCACACCCTCGCGCTCTACCGTGTTGACGCCCATTGCTGCACTGTCAAGAAGGACGTCTACTATGTGGTCGTCTAGGAGGTTTATCTCATCCACATAGAGTATGTTGCCGTTTGCCTGCGCCAAAAGCCCCGGTTCGAAAGCTTTTTCGCCCTTTCTTATCGCCTGCTCCATATTGAGGGAACCGACGACTCTGTCTTCCGTGGAACTTACCGGAAGCTCCACGACACGCCTTGTATAGGGGACTGTTTTTATCTCATTCTTTTTCCTGCACTCCTCGCAGAGCTCGCCTGCGTCAGGTCTGCAGTGGAAGGGACAGCCTTCAGAGACCTGCACCTCGTCCATAAGGTCGGTAAGCCCTCTTACCGCCGTGGACTTGGCAGTGCCCTTTTCTCCCCTTATCAAAACCCCGCCAAGAGCAGGATTCACAAGATTCAGAAGCAGGGCAAGCTTCATCTGAGCCTGCCCCACTATTGCTGTGAAAGGATAATTATGTTGCATATCTATTATTTCTTGCCTTCGTACATATATCCGATAAGCCTCAGCGTAGCGGCGGTTCGCCTTGTTGAAGAACAATCCCTTGGGCAGGATCAGAACGTTGCCGTTCTTGACTGCGTCGAGGCTCTTCCATACCGCATTGTCCTCTCCTACTACGTCCATGAGTTCTTTCATGGGATCGTCGGCAAGTCCTCTTGCAGAGTAGAATATGAACTTTGGGTTCATCGCATAGAGCTCTTCCATGCTGATGTCAACAGTGTTCTTGGTGCCGCTCGGATCCGGGTCTACCAGGTTCTTTCCTCCAAGTTCCTTGAAGGTCATTCCGGGCTGGTTTGCGTTTCCGTAAGCCTTGAGCTTGTTGGAGGATATGAGCAGTATTACAGCTGTCGGCTGCTCGACGTCTTTGGGAACGGAAGAGACGGTCTTGATGATGGAGTTAGCTGTCTCGTTTGCTACGCTTTCCCACAGTTCGGGATGTCCGGTAAGATTGCAGAACACCTTGAACCACTTGAGGTAGTCCTGAACTGCGTCATAGTCTATGCCTATGCAGGGGATGCCTGCTGCTGCCGCGGGACCGGACATGGTCTCGTAGCCCTTCATTCCGACCGAGGTGATGATGAGGTCCGGTTTTTCAGCTATTATGGTCTCAACATCCCAGGAGGAACCGGAGGAGCTTGTGGTGATGACCTTAACGCCTTCGTCCTTGGTGATGTCGCGGCCGATCTGCTCCTTATAAAGGGTGACTGCGCTTGTGCCGCCTACAGTCAGCGGTGTGGTTCCGCCGGCTTCATACCAGAGGCAGACAAGGCTTCCGTAAAGAACGGCGACCTTCTGGGGGTTCTTCTTGAGGGTGATGGCATCGCGTCCGCTGTCATCCTTTACGATGACGGAATCAGCGGTGATCTGGACTTCGTTTGCCTTGCTGAGATAGTACTCGGCTATCTCGTTGTTGACGGGCTCTGCAGCATTAGCTGCGTTGTTTGTCTGCGCTGCGTTGTTCGCGGTATTGCCGCCGTTATTGCATGCGGCAAAGGTGAACACCATGATAAGCGCCAGGATCAGTGATAAAACTTTTTTCATTTCGTACTCCTTATCAAAAACTTTAATTGTTGTTTATAGATAATGTTTTCGCATCGTCATCGTCGCCGTGCAGCTTTTCCGGGATTATGTAGGGACAGTCGTTCTTTTCATCGTGTATGAGCTGCGAGTCTATGCGGAACACGTCCTTCATGACACCGCGGCTGATTATTCTTTCAGGATCTCCGTAGATCGAAGCGTGTCTGTCCTTAAGGACGTAGATCTTGTCTGAATACCTCGAGGTGAAGTTCATGTCGTGAAGCACCATG
This sequence comes from uncultured Bacillota bacterium, assembly GCA_947302945.1. GTDB lineage: Bacteria > Bacillota > Clostridia > Peptostreptococcales > Anaerovoracaceae > RUG13409. Next base: position 911 of record CAMYWZ010000122.1, on the reverse strand, counting down.
ATTATCGTCATTCCGAGGGTGTCCACAAGGTTCCTCACGAGCTCCATTACCTCTACCTGATAGCCAATGTCCAGGTAGGTTATGGGTTCGTCGAGCATGAGTATCTCGGGCTGCTGGCATATGGTCATGGCTATCCATGCGCGCTGCTTTTCGCCGCCGGAAAGCTTGTCGAGAAGCCTCTCTTCCATGCTCTTAAGTCCTGTGAGCTCCAGCGTGCGGTCTATGATCTGGTTGTCTTCTTCAGAGAGTCCCTGACCGAAGCGCTTATACGGGTACCTTCCGTAGGACACGAGCGTGCGTATGTTGATGTCGCTCGGCGAAGTATGGATCTGCGGCAGGTAAGCTATCTTTTTCGCAAGCTCCTTCGGAGCATAGTCCGATACAGGCCGGTCCATGAAGACGGCAGTACCTGTCTGAGGGACCACGGTCCTTGCGACCGTCTTTAAGAGCGTGCTCTTTCCGCAGCCGTTGGGGCCTATGATAGTGGTGAAGGCGCCCTTTTCGAACTCCATCGAAACGTTGTCGAGGATCTGCTTTTTTCCGAACGATACCGAGATCTTGTCGAATCCGAAATACATGTGCAGCCTCCTTTATGCCTGCTTCTTTCGCAGCAGATACAGGAAGAACGGTGCGCCTATGAACGACAGCACTATGCTTACCGACATCTCGCCGACAGGAAGCACTACCCTTCCTATCGTGTCGCATATGACGACGAAGGAATACCCCATCAGTATGGCAGTCGGGAACAGGTATCTGTAGTCGGAACCTATGATAAGTCTTGAGATATGAGGCACTATCAGGCCCACGAAGCTGATCATTCCGGCCACAGCTACAGAAGAGCCTGCAAGAAGCGAAGCGACCGCAATAAGGAACAGCCTGAAGCGCTCGACCCGAAGGCCCAGAGAATTAGC
>CAMYWZ010000121.1 GCA_947302945.1 uncultured Bacillota bacterium | reverse complement strand
GTTCTGCTTCATCACCGCCACCGTGATGGCTGTTCTGCTGCGCCAGACCGTCATGATATTCTCGCCGCAGATCATCATTTCGCCGGTCACGGCGGTCTCATTCGTGTTCTATGTCTGCTACGCGGCGCTGTGCCTGATGCCCTTCGCTCTCGAGCTCTGGACAGAGTACAGCTTCAGACGGTCAAGAGCCCGCATCATGCCCCTGCCCCGGGACCTCTCCCCGAATGGCCTCCCCGAATGACTAAGTGTCGAAGCAATTTGCACCCGATAGGGTATAGTTGCATTTTACTCAATGTTATTGTACCTTAAAGGGTATATTTTTATGTTTTATGCTTGATGCTATACCCTAAAGGGTGTATAATAAATGTGAAAACACGGAAAAAGAGGATGTGCCATGAACAAGATCGCGGATTTCGTTAAAAAAAGCAGACGCGCGGCAGGCCTTACCCAGGAGGAATTTGCTGTCAGGTCCGGCCTTGGTCTTCGCTTCGTAAGGGAGCTGGAGCAGGGCAAAGAAAGCGTCAGAATGGACAAAGTCAATACAGCGCTTGCCATGTTCGGCATGGAAGCAGTGCCCGGCCGCATGGAAAAGAGAGAGGAAGCTGACAAATGAACTCATTCAGAACAGCATATGTTTATGTGCGCAATTCCTTCGCAGGGGTACTGTCTGAAACAGATGCGGGTTATTCATTCGAGTATGACAAGGAGTATCTGAACTCATCCGCAGCAAGTGCCGTATCTCTGACGATGCCTCTTTCGAAAGAAACATACACCTCAAAGATCCTGTTCCCGTTTTTTGACGGGCTGATACCGGAGGGATGGATGCTCAATGCAGTCAGCAGGAACTGGAAGATAGATCCAAGCGACCGCTTTGGGCTTCTCCTGGTCGCATGCAGGGACGGGATCGGAAACGTCAGCATCAGGGAGGAACGTGCATGAACTGCCTTTGCTGCGGAAGACCGCTTAAGGCCGGAGATCAGTCCGGATGGCACAAAAACTGTATAAAAAGGTTTTTCGGAACTTCGGCCATACCCCAGATCGATATAAGCGATAAAGCGCTCGAATCCATAGTGCTTGAGAACGTCAGTAAAGGGCTTACTGTCCCGGGCGTCCAGAAAAAGCTTTCGCTGCATCTTTCCACTGAAAAAAAGAGATCTCGCCTTACGATCGTGGATCATCCGACAGGCTACATCCTTAAGCCCCAGGTGGAGCTGTTCAGATCGCTTCCCGAAGCGGAGCAGCTTGTCATGTGCATGGCGGATGAGTGCGGTATCGCCACGGTTCCTCATGCTTTGATATATGACAACGGTTCTTACGCTTACATCACAAAGCGCGTAGACCGCGCGCCCGGACCGGACCGCGTCCGGATCCTTGCGATGGAGGATTTCTGCCAGCTCGATCTTCGTCTTACACAGGATAAATACAAGGGGTCATATGAAAGGTGTGCCAAGATTATCGAAAAATACTCGTCGCGGATCATGTTTGACATGACGGAACTATTCATCAGGCTGGTATTCTGCTTCATTGCAGGGAATTCAGACATGCATCTGAAGAACTTCTCCCTGGTCGAGACCGAAGAGGCAAGCGGTGAATATGTCCTGTCGCCGGCATACGACCTGCTTCCGGTAAACATCATCATGCCGGAGGACACAGAGGAAACGGCTCTGACTCTTAATGGTAAGAAGAGCAATATCAAAAAAGCAGACTTTATTGCCTTTGCACACAGCTGCGGGATAAGCGACAGAGCAGCCGAAAAAATGATCTCTGAACTTAAGTCCAGAAAGACGCGTCTTATCGAAATGTGCAAGGACTCATTGCTTCCGGAAGATCTGAAAACCGCTCTTGCGGAGCTTATCGAAAAAAGGTGCTCTGTATTATAGCCGCCGGGGCCTGTCCCCGAATGGTTCCCAAGAGTGCAGATAATCGGTCAAGGGCCCGCATCATGCCCCTGTGAGCCTCTGAGAGCCTCTCTGGTGCGTTTTTTCGCCGGAAACGGGAAATATATCGCCGCAATAAAAAAACGGGCTGAAAACCCGTTTTTTGTGTTTTGGGTGAGACACAGGGACCTGTCCCCGAATGGCTCTTTGTGTTTTTTACTTGTAGGCTGGCTCGTTGGTTATGGTCTGGATGGGGACGATGATGCCGCTGTTGATCTTGAAGACGTTCCACCAGGTGCCGTGGCCGGAAGGCAGCTCGAACACTCTGGGGACGCTGCTGCCGTAGGTGTAGACCTTGATTACCGCGTTGGACTTGTCCAGCATGCTCCTGTCAGGATTGTCTCCGCTGGAGTAGTCGTAGACGCAGTAGACGTAGCTGGTGTTCAGGTCCAGGATCGTGATGGTCTCGGGACCGTAGCTGGTGGTGTCATCCACATCCAGCATTGCAAGGAGCCTGGACTCGGAGCTGCCCGGAACTATGTCCGTGTAGCCGTCCATGTCGCTGTAGAACACGTGCAGCTTGGTGTTGTTTCTGCCCGTGCCGAACAGATGCGAATCCAGGTCTGACGGGTTCTCGCCCCACTGCAGCACTATGCGCATTTGGCCCATGGAAAGCTCGGCGCTCATGGCGAACACCTGCTCCACCTTGCCGTCATAGGGCTGGATGAATCTCAGCTCGTCCTCTATGTAGCCGCTGGCGGAGAGGAGCACGGAGTACTCGCCCGCAGGAAGAGTAACGTCGTACGCGCCGTTGGAGCCGGAGCGCACGCTGATGACAGACCTTCCGTCGGAATCGTAGAAGGTGAGCATCGCCGGGATGCCCTTCCTGTCGACTGCGTCGCAGACCATGGAGGTGATGGTGTCGGCGTTGGCCGCCCCGCGCCTGAAATCCTTCTCCCAGCCGGGAACAGACGACGCGAGCATGAAGACCGCAGCGACGGAAACTACCAGGTAACCTGTCCTGGCCATGAGCTCCTTGGCCTTCTGCTGCAGGCGCCTGCGCTTCTTTTTCTCCTTCTCTTCCTCTTCTTCCTCTTCGGAGACCGCGGCAGCGACAGACTCCTTTTCGTTAACAGGAAAGACCTCCGTCCTGCTCGGACGGAAGTATTCCCGCTCTTCGAACGCCTCGGGAGCCTGCCTGAAACCCTCTTTAGCCTGCGCTATTTCGTTGTCGGTGAAAGTGTATTCGTTCATGCTTTGAAAAGCAAAGCTTTACTTCTGGTGTATATCGAGCTGCGGGAACGGGATGGAGATGCTCTCCCTGTCGAACGCTACCTTAAGATCCCTGTTCAGCTTGCGGCGCCCCTTGAAGATGTCCTTTTCGGATACCCTTACCCTGAACTTGAGATCGACTGAGCTTGATGACAGTTCCTCAACACCCAGGTATTCCGGCTTGTCTTCGTAGACACTTTCGCCTCCGGCTTCCACTTCGGCCTGCGCCTGCGCCCAGATGTCGTCTATGATGAACGGGATGCGCTTTTCAAGCGCCTCGAGGTTCTCTTCGTAACCCACGGAGATGAGGCTGACCGCGACAGAATCGTGGTTCGAGCGGTTGATCAGGTTCTTGATGTCCGAGTTCTTTACGATCATGACGTTGCCGCCGACGTCCTGGATGCAGGTGGTGCGTATGCCTATGTCGGTGACAGTGCCGCGCGCCCCGTTGACTTCGACTATGTCGCCCACGTCGAACTGGTCCTCAAAGAGCATGAACGTTCCGGTGACCAGGTCCGCTACCAGCGACTCGGCTCCGAAGCCTATGATCAGGGCCAGGACTCCGACGCCTGCGAATATCGTGCTGACGTTTACACCTATTATCGAAAGGCCCCAGCAGAATCCGAGCAGCACCGCCAGATACTTGAAGACGCTCGTAAGGACGGACCCCATCGTGGCCGCCCGCCCGCCTTTTTTAGCTGTTATCTTCAGTATGACCTTCACCAGGAAGTAGACGCAGTACACTATTGCGGCCATCGTGATGATCTGCAGCAGTATGTTCCAGCCCACTCTGATCTGGCTGAAGATGCTGAGCACCCCCGCGAAAAGGTTGAAGTGCTTAGCGGCAAAGAACGCGCCGACAAGCACTATCACGGCAAACACTATGCCTATGAGACTGTTGGTCCGGGACTCCTTCTCCTTGTCCACGACCTTCTTTTCCTTGGTCTCTTTCTTTACCTTGGTTTCCTTGATTTCCTTGGTTTCCTTGTTTTCGTCGCTCATGGAGGACCTCCGTTATTACTTTGAAGCGTCTGAAGCTTACACTTCAGTATATGTCATCAGCGATGAGATTACAAGAGTCAATCAGGGCAAGACCGGGCCCTGTCCCCGAATGGCTCGAATGGCTTAGCGGGTTCCTTTATTCAGGTATTTCTGATAGCAATCATTGGAGCAGAAGTATCCGACAGGAGCGTTGACTACTCCGCGGGTGTATATAAACCACCTACCGCATTGCCAGCACTGCACGTTTTTCTTTTCATCCCCTAAAACGGTCCACCCAAGCGTCATCGGATCCGGCACTCCGCCGGCTACCTTCTCCATCTCGGCATCCACGACCTGTGGAGATCCGTCTTTATTCTTCATCGTTGCTCCTCCTTTTGCCTGACCGGCCTCGCAGCG
>CAMYWZ010000120.1 GCA_947302945.1 uncultured Bacillota bacterium | reverse complement strand
CACGCGCTTGCCTGCGGTACAACGCAGATGCAGCTTGCGATCAGCAGCAGAATGATGATGATCACAACCACAAGAATGATAGTTCCTACGATTTCCGGCATATTTTTTCTCCTCTCTAAACCAATACGGTTGTTTTTACTGCCTTGATTATATCACAGCAAACACTGCATGTGTACACCTTTTGGAGCAGAATAAAGCCGCTTATTCTGCTGTTTTCGCGGTATTACTCCCCGTTTTTTATATCATCGAACATCGAGCGGACGGTCGGGGCGTCTGGGATACTGTATTGAGACAGCTTTGACTATATGGGGGCTGTTGATTATGGTGGTGTCGGGCGTCAGTGTGTATGGAGGAAAGAAGATTGCAGAAGGCAATAATTTGTAATGGCACGAGCTTGTTGTTGGCGGTGTTCAGGTGATTCTCGGACTTGACAAGGTTCTCCCTGATCTTCGTCAGCGCGGCTATGGTGCTGTCGATGCCCTTTATGGCGTCCTCGAAGCGGTCCGTGGCTTTCCTGAAGCTTTCGGCGAAGCTGCCTTTGAACTGCGCGAGATTCTCTTCAAAATGATACAGATCCAGCTGCTGGTTCTGCACGATGGCCAGCTTCGTCCTGTACTCCAGCGAGTTCAGCGCAGCGTTCCTGAGCAGCGATATTATAGGAATGAAGAACTGCGGCCTTATCACGAACATCTTCGGATAGCGGTACGAAACGTCCACTATACCATTGTTGTAAAGCTCGTTGTCGCTTTCCAGGAGCGATACCAGGACTGCGTACTCGCACTTCTTTTCGTTGCGGTCTTTGTCCAGTTCCTTGAAGAAATCCTCGTTCCTGTGCTTCGTAGCGGTGGTGTCCATCTCGTTCTTCATCTCGAACATGATGGAGATGAATTCAGTCCCGTCAGAGGACTCCCTGAAGATGAAGTCGCCTTTGCTGCCGCTCTTAGCGTCGTTGTCCTTTTCGAAATAGGCGTTGGGGAAGGCCGTCATGCGGATCTGGTTGAACTGGGTCATGCAGTGCTGTTCAAGGCTCTCGCCGACCATCTTGGTGGACTGCCTTGCCTTGAAATCCTTGAGCCTTTCGATCTCCTCGTCGCGGAGCTTCAGTTCCCCCTGGTGCTGCGCGAGAAGGTTGTTTTCCCTGAGCTTCCCCTCTTTTTTCTGCAGCTCAAGATCGCTCTGGAGCTTCGTGATCTCAGCGCCTCTTTCCGACAGTTCCCTGTCTTTTTTCTGGACGGCTTCCGATACAGCGAGCTTCTTCTCCGTCTCAGCCTGCCCGAGCTTTGCCTTAAGCTGCTCGATCTGCCTGTCCTTTTCCGACAGTTCGGAATCCTTTTTTGAGATCTCCCTGCTGTAGCTCTTTTCCTGCTCCATCCGGGCTATCTTAAGATCGCTCTCTTTTTCCTGCTGCAGCTGCTGCGTCCGGCGCCTGAGCTCATCGGAAAACTCCCTGTCCCTCACCTGCTGAAGGATCTGGGCATACCCCGCCTCATCCACCTGAAACACCTTGCCGCAGTTGGGACACTTTATCTCCTGCATATGCTCACCTCTTTTTAACACTTACGATCTTTCGCATTTACACTGCGGACCCTGAATACGCTATCCCTTTTTATGCTCCTTCAGCGCGGAGCGTATCGTAGACCTGGCGGTAATACTCCCTGTCGCTTCCTGACAGTATGCCCGAAAGCTCTGCCTTAAGCTCCGGGCTTTGAAGGAAGGCCGAAGCTGTCGGAGAGAACCTTCCGGAAGGCTTTCCGAGTATGTCTTCTGCGGCGCTTTCGATATCCGTACCCAGATCCAGTATATGAGTAACTATTGCCGCGATATCCGTCATTTGCCTGTATGGCGATGCGGTCCTTACATATTGTTTGGGGAATCCGCCCTGCCCGCTGTAAAAGCTGCTGTGCCCCAGTGCGCAGTCAGCAAGCGCCCTTGTGGAGGGCCTGGCCTCAAGATCCATATAGCCGGACAGGGTATGGAGCTGGTACATCCTGTACTCATCCTCAAGAAGCTCCCTGGTATTCAGAAGCTTAGTCATATTCATCTTGATGATGCCAAAGTCGCAGTACATTCCGCATTCTTCAGCAAAATCCAGGACGGCCTTAAGCTTGGCTTCCTTTCCCTGCACCTCGCCGATAAAGGGTATGTCGTCGAAGAAGCCCGGGTCTGATGCAAATACGGATCTGCAGTAAGCCTTCATCATGCCGGCTGTCCTGCAGGCCCTGATATACTGCCTGCCTGCGTAGCGCCTCATGATGGCCCCAGTTAGCTTTCTGTATGACAGTGCGCCTTCCATCTCGTAGAAATTGCTGATGGCGGTATCGATATTGTACAGAAAATAATCGTCGAGTTTCTCTGCCGGGTAAGTCAGAAGAGTCTTCTGCATCTTCCTGTAGGCTTTGTCCAAAAAGCGTATGCAGTCTTCGTCGGTCTGAAGCTGGGGGTAGTTTTTCATCATCCTTGCGTAATTGCACACCAGCTGTATGTTGGCATAGCTTCCGGATTCGTCATACTGATCGTACGGAACGCTGTCTATAAGCTCCTCAAGACGCCTGACCGTTGTCTGAAGATCCGCGTACCCGCAGGTATGCTCCATATCGTAGTAAGGCCATATCCAGCGCAGATTCTTCCCGCTGTTTGCGCCTTCGCTCTCGAAGACCTCGTAGCAGGACTCCAGGACCATAGCTATCTCTTCCTTTGTGATCCCGGATTCCGAGAGCCTGCCGCGGTTGATGCTCATCTGCTGATGGGCGGCCCTGACAAAGCGGTCCCACGGAAGGTCCGGCGCCAGCTGCCTGTAGTACTCGTCCTGCATCACATTCAGAGCCCTTGCGCTTATCTGGATGCGCCTTTTGACGTCTTTTAAGCAAAGGCTGATGTTATGCAGCGATCTTATTATATACCCCCGGATCTCGTTATCCTCTATCTCCGCAAAATACCGCAGATACGAGGCAGCTTCCGTAAAGACCATCTCGTTTTTGAAAAGCAGCTCGGAGCGAAGCTCACCGGGAACCCCTTCCAGATCCCGGCGCTGGTAGTACATCCCCATGCCTGCCATATAGAGCTCTTTTATTATGTTGTTCCTGTCTTTTCTGAGTCTGTAGTAGCTTAAGAGCGCATCGTGTATGGCAAGATATATGCCGCAGTCCAGGTTGGTGCGCCAGTCCATGAGCTTTCCGGCGAATTCTTCAAGATCCCTTATCGATGCTTCGTCTGCGCTGTGAAGCTGGTCGAGCGCGGGGAAAAGGCATGAATTCAGAATCTCCATGTTGTCGGCTTTAAGCATGAGCATTCTTTCCTCGGCCTGCTTCTGCCGGCTGTACCAGCTTTCGAAATCCTGGCCGGATCCCACGTTAAAATCCGAGAGCATTACTATCTCTCTGGTATTTTCAACGTACTTTTCCTGGTATGCGAGCATACTTGGCTCCCTCCGACAGGCTCAGATCAGATCCGCCTCAGCGTGTTCATAAGTGTGTTCATATCTATGGGCTTGGCGATGTGGCCGTTCATTCCGGCAGCCCTTGCTTTCGCGATGTCTTCCGCGAAGGTGTTTGCCGTCATGGCGTAGATGGTTACGGATGCGGCATCCTCTCTGGCCATCTGTATATCCATAAGGATGAGCGAGAACCAGCCCGGCGCAGAGGCTTCAAAGGCCTCAACGGCTTCTTTTCCGTCCTCGGCGGTCTGTATCTCCGCCCCGGTAACGCCAAGGATCTCCTTTGCGATCTCCCGGTTTATCATGTTGTCTTCGACAAGCAGTATGCGTTTTCCTGCAAGATCCGGATAGACAAGGTCTGTTCCGTCCGAAACAGAGCCTCTTAAGACCCCGTCCAGCCCGTTTATAAGCGAGCTTCTGAAAAAAGGCACCGGGATGAAGCAGTCCACGCCGCTTCTTACTGCGCGGTATTCTATATCCTCCCACCTGTCGGTCGAGACCAGGGCTATGCGCATGCCGGGATAGGACTTCCTGAAATACGAGGCGATGCTGAAAACGTCTGCGGAATCCTGCCTGTCTTCGCCTATTATGACGGCATCGAACTCCCCTCCGGCAAATCCGGCGTCCGTTACTGCCGAAATGGCCTCCGCTGCCGAAGGTACTACAGTACACCGCACCGAGTACTCAGAAAATATCTTCCTGTATTTTTCAGCAAGCTGTCCGTCCGCTTCTATCACGAGTATGCTTCTGTCTTTTATATATACGGTACTGATCTCTTCGGTCTTTGCCTTAAGCGGCACCTGAACGCATACCGTCGTGCCTTCGCCCTGGCGGCTTTTGATGCTGATGCTGCCGTTCATGGCGTCCACCAGTTTTTTGACTATGCTCATGCCAAGGCCTGTGCCTTCTATCTTTGAGATCGTGGAGCTGCTGACCCTTTCGAACGGTTCAAACACGCGGCTTAAAAACTCTTCGCTCATGCCTATGCCGTTGTCTGTGCACTCAAACTCAAGCAGGCAGGATCCATCCCTTGAGCTTTCGGAAAAACGTATGCTTATATGGCCGCCGTTTTCCGTATACTTCACGGAATTGCTTATGATATTGACAAAAAGACATTTTTTGTTATAATGTCAAAATCAA